>JAHDGC010000128.1 GCA_020627865.1 Saprospiraceae bacterium
TTTCTTATCTGCAAGTTCTGCAAGTCTGGTCGGTATCTCTACTTTTTTATTCAGTATTGTTTCAACATCTTCTAAAAACTTAGAAGGGTGGGCGGTTTCTAAAAGAATTGCTTGACATTCCGGATTTTTAATGATGTAATCTTTTGAAGCAAGATAAGCTACAGCGCCGTGTGGATCAATTGTATAATCATATAATTCAGCAACTTCCTTTATTCCCTCTCTTGTTTTCTTATCATCAAAGAAATACCCAAGGACATCGGCTTTCATGTTGTTCCACGTGGAACCATCGGATAATGTATATAAATCTAGCATTCTGGCAAAGTTAGAGGGGTTTCCTACATCCATTGCGTTAGAAATCGTCCGGGTTGAAGGCCTAGGCTGGAATTTCCCTTCATCAAGATACTCGGGAACAACATTATTAATGTTTGTAGCAGCTATAAACTTATGTATAGGCAATCCCATTCTTTTCGCCATTAGCCCTGCCGTGAGATTGCCAAAGTTGCCACTAGGAACCGTCATGACCACAGGTTTGCTTTTGTCCTTAAGTTGCTTGTAAGCTTCAAAGTAATAAAAGGATTGTGGTATAAGGCGTGCGATGTTGATAGAATTGGCCGAACTTAACCTTATGGCATCATTCAACTCCTTATCCAAAAAGGCTTGTTTCACCAGTGCCTGACAGTCATCAAAAGTCCCGTTAATTTCCAATGCGGAAATATTATGTCCTAATGTTGTGAGTTGTTTCTCTTGCAGATTACTTACTTTCCCACTTGGATATAAAATAACAACCGAGATGCCCGGTGTTTTATAAAAACCAGCAGCAACAGCTCCTCCTGTATCACCGGATGTTGCGACGAGAATAACAAGGTCTTTTTCAGCCCCCTTATTGAAGTAGCTCATGAGTTGAGCCATGAAACGCGCACCAAAATCTTTAAAGGCCAAAGAAGGCCCATGAAATAACTCTAGAACATGCAGTTTTTCACTTAAAGAAACCACCGGAGCTGGGAAATTAACTGCCTCGGCTATAATTTCTTCCAGATCAGCAAAAGGGATACTGTCTCTCAAAAAATGTTCTGCTACAGCTAGAGCTAATTCTTCAAACGATAGTTTATCTATATAACGGAAAAAACTAGCAGGCATTTGCTGGATACGATCAGGCATAAACAACCCATTGTCTGCTGGTAATCCTTTTAAGACGGCTTCTTTTAGCGAAACAAATTTTTCTTTATTCTTTGTACTATATAGTTTCATAATAAGATAAATAAGAGAGCATAATAAAATGAGAGGATTGTTCTGTACTCGATTAATAAAGTATAGCTCCTTCCTGATTAATGTCAGAAAGGTATAGGGTGGTTTCTATTTTTTTATCCGAAAAAACACGTTGCATAGCCACTCCTACTTTCTCTGCAATGAGGCTATTGCCACAAAGTGCAAATATAGAAGGGCCAGCACCAGAAATACTGCATCCCAAAGCCCCTTCATTCAGTACTGCCGCTTTTACATCATAAAAACCTGGAATTAATTGGGCACGCTGTTCTTCAATAATAACATCATTCAGAGACCGTTTTATCAAATCAATATCTGAGTTAAATAAACCAATGATAAATCCACCCAAATTTCCAGACTGTTGTATACACTTTTTTAGGGAAACTTCCTTTCGAAGAATTGAACGCGCTGTTTTGGTCGGTATTTCAATATGAGGATATACAACGACAGCATGAAGCCCTTTGGGAACATGCAATCTATGAACATCTAATTCTGCATTAGAACGAATAAGAACAATACCGCCCAATAGGGAAGGAGCCACATTATCGGCATGGATAGCATTAGATGCCACTTGTTCCCCTTTTATGGCGAACGGTAGTAATTCTCTTTTGGTTAAAGGGCGACGTAAGAGTTCGTTTATGGCCATCGCTCCCCCAACTGCACTCGCTGCACTAGAACCCAATCCACTGCTGAAGGGCATTTTTTTATGAATTTCGATTTCGATTCCCCGCTGGGTTTCTCCAAGGTGTTCTAATAAACTTTGTGCAGCAACACCTGCCGTGTTCTTCTCAATTTCATAAGGGAGTCTACCCTTTGCTCCTGTTATTTTCGTAATTCGCAGACCAGGCTTATCTGAAAATCTTGCAACGATTTCATCTCCGGGTTTATCTATTGCAAATCCGAGCATGTCATAGCCAACAGCGACATTTGCTACACTTGCCGGAGCAAATACTTTTATTCCGCTTTTCATGATTTAAGTTTTTCTATAAAATGTTTTAAACTGAAATTAAACAAGGTGATTTCCGATTGTAATAATTTCAGCGAAAACGCCGGCAGCAGTTACGGCAGCTCCGGCTCCAGGTCCGCGAACAACAAGCGGTCGCTCATTGTAACGAGCTGTTGTAAAAACAATCATATTATCGCTACCATTTAAACTATAAAAAGGATGGCTAGAATCAACAGCATGCATATTAATACTGGCTTTTCCATTTTCGAGTTTTGCTATCATACGCAAAACTTTATTCTCTGATGCCGCCGAACTTCTAAGCATTTCAAAGTGGCTGTCTACCCTTTCTATTTCTGTAAAAAATGCTTCAACAGTTTTGGCTTCATGGCAAGCGGCGGGTAAAATATCCTCAATTTCTACTTGCTCTGCTTCTAGAGTTAATCCGGTTTCACGAGCTAAAATGATGAGCTTACGGCGGATGTCCATTCCTGATAAATCATCCCTCGGATCTGGCTCGGTATACCCTAGTTCTTTTGCTTTTCGGACAACGGCACTAAATTTCGTATCGGCAGAAAACGTATTAAAAATATACGAAAGTGATCCAGATAATACACCTTCAATTTTTAGAATCTGATCTCCACTATTAATTAGATCATTCAATGTTGATATAACAGGAAGCCCTGCGCCTACATTGGTTTCATATAAAAATTGAACCCCTCTTTTTGCTGCAATACTTTTCAATCGTTGGTATTGAAGATAAGCAGAAGATGTAGCTATCTTGTTGGGGGTTGAGATCGAAATACTAGAATCTAGTATGGATTCGTAATAATTAGCGACAGTTGCATTAGCCGTATTATCTATAAAAATCGTATTTGATAAATTTAGATTTTTCATTTTTTGGATGAACCCTGAAATATCGGATACTTCATCTGAAGCATCTAGCTTTTCTTTCCAGTTCGTTAGTTGGATGCCATTTTCATCAAAAACCATTTTCTTGGAATTGGCTAATCCTACTATTTTCAGCTCTAGTTTTGACCTTTCTTTAAGGTATGCTGTCTGTTTTTGTATTTGTGATAACAATGTGCTTCCAATTAGTCCGACGCCGATCATGAAAATATGAAGCTCTTTGGTATCTGATAAAAAGAAGGATTCGTGTAATGCATTCAGGGCTTTACTCTCATCGTCTTTACTAATAACAACAGAGACATTTAATTCGGAAGAACCTTGTGCGATAGCAATCGTATTGATACCATTTTTACCTAGTGCCTGAAAGAGTCTTCCTGCAATACCCGGTTGCCAACGCATATTCTCACCAATGATGGCAATAACAGAAAGATCTTCCTCGACCTTTACAGGTTCGATGATATTGGATTGAATTTCGTATTCGAATTCGGTCTCAACTGTCTTCTTGGCCCTCTTGGCTTCTTTAGGCTGAATCGCAAAACTAATCGCGTGCTCAGAAGAACCTTGCGTAATTAAAATAATGTTGATGCCAGCCTGTGCAAGAGAGCTGAACAAGCGCCCTGCGATTCCAGGAACTCCAAAAAGACCACTACCACTTAGCGTAAGTAAGGCCACTTTACTGATGGATGAGATTCCTTTGACCGGAGCACCATCTGGATCACTTTTATCAGAAATATGGGTTCCCTCAAAACTCGGGTTGAAAGTATTTTTAATCTTAATAGGAATATTTTTGCGAAGTGCAGGCTGCAAGGTTGGGGGATAAATTACCTTCGCTCCAAAGTGCGACATCTCCATGGCTTCGGCATAAGTCATGGTATTGATGGTAAAGGCCTTTTTTACCTTGCGAGGATCGGCGGTGAGTACGCCATCCACATCTGTCCAGATTTCGATTAATTTCGCATTCAGGCCAGCGGCCAATAATGAAGCAGTGTAATCAGAGCCTCCCCTTCCAAGTGTGGTCGTGAGGCCTTTATGGGATGTGCCGATAAATCCAGTTACAATTTGAACCTCCGGATGCTGTTCATAATGGTTCCGGATCAATTCGTAACTTTTATCAAAGTTTACTTTTGCTGAACCAAACTTTTGATCTGTTTTGATAATCGTTCGGGCATCAAGATAAGAACTGCTGACACCTTCTTGGTCGAGGGTATGCGCAATGAGGAAAGCCGAATTTCTTTCTCCGAAACTCAGAACATAATCCATGGTTCGTAGACTCGCTTCCCGAACAAGGAAAATTCCATAAAGTAAATTTTTTAAAACCTCATGGTTTTCCTGAAGTTCTGGCAAAACCTTCTTATAATTATTTTTGTCCAGTAATATTTTTGCGGCATCCATATGCCTTTGGCTGAAAGCTTCAAATGCTTCAATGTAGGAATCATCTCCCTTGGCTGCTTTGCGGCTCATTTCGATTAAGCTGTCCGTTATGCCTCCAAAAGCAGAAAATACAACCGTAAATTTTTCGCCTCGGCGATAGTAGGATTTTAAAATATCAACTACTTTTTTTATACGTTCAGGTTTGGCTACAGAGGAACCACCAAATTTCAGTACGATCATTAATCTGTTTTTTTGAGGAGTTGGAAATTAATAAGGTTTGCAGAATGACGAGATTATTATTTTCCAAATCCCTTAATGCTAAAAAAAACGCAAATTACGGTAATTGACTGATATTACAATAATGCAAAATATTTTATTTGAGAATATTATATTAAGATTTGATCCCTGAGGGGGAAATCTATGGTAGGAAATGCTTATTTTAGATAAAAAGTATCGAATTGATCCTCAAAAAAACTCTTTACGAATAGATAATGCCCAATCCTCTTTCTGCGTCATTTGTAATTTATCTTTTGGAGATTTATCCTTGTAACCCAATAAATGTAAGATACCGTGCGCCATAACACGATGGAGTTCTTCTTCAAAGGGAATATTTAGTCTAGCGGCATTATCCTTAATTCTGTCTATACTGATAAAAATATCACCTTCAATACAGAGTTCTGATTGTTGGAATGTAATAATATCGGTAAGGTAGTCGTGAGCAAGGTATTTCTTATTGATTTCGAGAAGGTAGGGGTCGGAGCAAAAGATGAAATTAATATTACCAGATTGGTTTTGTTCTGCTTCAATAATTTTATTAATCCATAAGGGGAGTACCTCGGCGTGGTTGAGCTGGAAATCTATATCTTCTGTATGAAAAAAGATGGCTTTTATTGTAGTCCCCTCCGGTTCTGGGAAATCTTTAAAATTCATATATTAAATTGAATTTCTACAGTACTTCCGTTATTTAAAAATTTAACACTATCGGAAAGCTGACGAATCAAAAAAACACCTCTGCCCCCGATCTTCAAGAGATTTTCGGGGGCAGTGGGGTCGGGTAAACTATCATAATCGAAGCCAGCACCTTCATCGCTTACAATAAAAGCGAGGCTACATTCAGATTTTTTACAAAGAACGGAAACAGATTTTTTCTTATCATATTGATTGCCATGCTTGATGGCATTCGTGACGGCTTCTGTTAGGCTAATAAGTATATTGCCATATTTGTCAGGACTAATTTCATATGTACCTGTCAGGCTTTCAACGAAAGGTTCTACCCTTTCGACGTTTTTGGGGTCGGAAGTTATTTTTAACATTTGATCGAACCTTTGACTCATAATCGAATCAGAATTAATTCATTAAATATGAACGCCAAAAAAATAAAAAGGTTTCTGTTGAGTGATCTGGGGATAAATAATCAAGACTTCCGAGTTTAATACTATACTGGGGCCAAAGTTATTAAAGTACTAAAGAGGATTTGTTTATTATCAACCGTTGATGTCTGCGTAACTTATTTATTCTTAAGTGACTTAAAATATTCTTCTACCAAAAACTTATAATAAGGCTTCAGGTTAGGAGATACTGTTTTATACATTTCAATTTCAGCTTCTCTTTTTTTAATGTACTCCTCAAGCGAAGGTGGCATTTTTCTTTCTTTTTGTGTGGCCGTCTCTGCTTTTCGCTTGTTATCATATTCCCGTTCTCTTTCTGCTTTTTCATGTTTCAACAACCGCGTCATAATTTCTTCCTGACGTTGCAGCATTTCATTGGTTAGTTTTTTGTTTACCAAATCCGTTTCAGTTTTATCCATTTGCTCAATCATTTCCTGAAGCTCTTTGGTGTTTTCCCCGCTTTGCTGTTTCTCTTTTTGCTTTTCGCGAAGTGATTTTCGCATAGCTGCCTGCTTGGCTGCCATTTCCGCAAACTCTTTACTCATGCCCCCTTTGCCACCACCTTTTTTCAATTGCTCGTGCATTTTTTTCATCTGCTCGTTAAGCTTCTCTTGCCCTTGACTTATCTTATCGCTGGGTTTTCCAGATTTTCCTGATCCACCCGGTTTGTTACACATCTGGCTTCCAGCCATCATGGAACCCATTTGCTCTTGCATCTGCTGCATGACTTCGCTGAGCATTAGCGCCAAGTCATTGACATTTTTCATGGTTCTTTGTTGGTGGTCGGCAGCCTGAGATTTTTTCCTTCCTTCCAGGTGATCTAAGCTTTCTTTCATGTTGTGCTTGATCTCACCGACCTTCTCTGTAACGAAAGATTCAATTTGAAAAACCCTTTTTGCCAATGCATAAAGACTATCCTCGATAAGCGTAAAGTTATCTTTCAGTTTGAATTGCGTTTGAACAAGGTCAACATATTTTGGGGTATTGACATTGGTCTTATCAAAATCATCGATTAAGTCCTCCTGATCAAAAGATAATGCCACCAGATTTTCTAGTAACTGGCGCAAAGCATCCATATCCTCTTCCATTTGTTCCATCTCCCCGGCTTCCATTTCTTCTTTCATGGCTCCGGCCATATCTTTCATCTTCTGTGCTGCTTTTTTCTGAGAACCAGAAGCCTTTTTGTTATCCTTTTGCTCCAACTGTTCCTTACTATCATTCAGATCTTGCTCAATATCTTCCATCTCCTCTTTTTGGTCATCAATATCCTTCGGGTTTTCCAACTCTTCATTTTTCTCCTGAATGTCATCCATCTTCTCCTGAATTTTCTCGAATTCCTCATTGATTTCCTCTTGCTTTTCCTGAAGTTCTTCCTGTGATTTTTCGTTATTTTCTGTTTCCTCACTCAGCTTTTCCTGCTCTTCGGCAAGTTCTTCCAATTTATCAATTTGATCCTGCATCTCTTTTTCCAATTCCAATTGCTTGAAAAGCTCCAGCATTCTATCCAGCTCCATCTCCAGTTGCTCATCATCCATCTGCATATCCTCCATCATTTCCAAAGCTTCATCTTTTTCCATTTCTTGCATCAATTCTTCAATTTGCTTCATCAACTCCTTCATCTCATCGCTCATCACCTTCTCGAACATCTCCTGTACTTTCTCTTGTTTTTCAAGAATTTCTTCAGAAGGCTTTTCGAATTCCTCCTGATTTTTAAGATTTTCATCAAAATTCTCTTTTGCCTGATCTATTTGCTTTTGCAATTCTTTCTGACGTTCCAGCAGTTTTTCCATTTCCTTTCTGGTTTGCCAATCTAAATCCTTTTCCTGTAACATCTTGTCCCGCAACTTCTTCATCTCATCCTGGATCTTCTTAGTTTCCTCAATGGCTTTTTCCAGATCGTCTTTGATTTCCTCATTATTCTTTTCCGCCATCTCCTCATATTCCTCTATGGTCGGTTCCTCATAAGTCATCAAATTGGTACGAGCCGATTTTCTACCATTCACCCCATCATTATCAAAAATTTCAAAATAATAACTGAGTTCATCTCCTGGATCAAGTTCCAATGTTCGCAAGTCCCAAGTATAATCAAACTGAGCTTGCTTCCCAGAAACCTCTTTCACCTTGATGCTGTTAATTGCACCTTCTGGGCCTTTTTGTTTTTTAATTTTATAATTAAAGCTCAGGTTATGTAAACCATAATCATCAGAAGCATCTCCAACAAAGAACAGCAATTTGTTATCCGTACTATCCGTAAATTGTTCTGCCTTGATATTGGGATGCAAATCAGGAATAACAGCAATCGCATACGCTACAGAATCAGCATTCGGCAGATTACTGTTAGAAACATAAAGTTTATAGCTTTCATCCTTAAGGGCTTTCTTTTTATAAGTGAACAGTTCATTATCAAATCGGGTTGCTTCTACGGTTTCTTTCTTTGAGCCAAACCGTATCGCAATGTTATCCGTATTCAAAGAATTGAAAACCCAATTCAGATTTGTTCCTGCTGGGACGACAATGTCTCCAATATTATCAAGCTTTTCATCTTTTCTCCCAGTATATGCTGGATAATCCAATTTGATATTGAATCCCAGAATATTAGGTTTTTTAAGGACATTTAATTTGAAGTCGTCAGAATTTACAGTTCCAGAAAATATTCTGAAATCTGTTTCTTTCTGCACATTACTAAATCGATAAGAAAAGAGATCGGCACTATCTTTTGTCAGCCTGTAGTGGTAATTATCAATATCAATGAAAACCTCGTTGGGCAATACATCTCCTTCAATCTTAACCTGAAGGTCATAATCTTCAAACTGAACGACAGTAAGGTTATCGTCTTCAATATTGAAAGCAAAAGGAGCAGCCCTTTCAAATTCTTTATCATTATTGATTAAGCGGTTTGTGCCTTCCTTGATGATACTTGGCGCAGCAAACAGAATAACCAAAAGGAGCAAGAGGGGTGGTAAAGCATATCTGAGGTACTTTTTATTTTTAGAAAGATCAATGGCTTTTCTGAAGGGAACAAGTTTAATATCTTCAGTCTTTTGATTGATACTGGCATTGATAAGCGCAGCATGTTGGTTGCCCTGTCCTTGTTGTTTTAATTGAAGAACGTTGAGCAATTTGTCTTTTACATCCGTAAAGTGATCCCCGATAATTTCGGCGGCCTTTTCGTGGGAAATAACCCTGCCCAAGCGAAAATAACGCAATAAGGGCAGTAACACCCAGCCTATCAGTGCAATACTGCTTAAACCGATAAAGGAATAGAAAAAAGTTTTCCTTACCCCTTTGCTAAAATAAAAATTGTATTCCAGTACATTCAATAGAACAAAGAGGAATAAAATCAACCCTACAGCATAAAGGAAGCCTTTGATGAGCTGATTCAGGTAAAATTTGCGGATGAAGCGGTCTAGCTTTGCTATGAGTAACTGATAATTGTCAGGTGTTGCCATCAGGAATTATTTTAGTAAACATGATCTTACGTTAACTTGGTAAAACTTGAGATATTGCTTTGAGATTGCAATAAATTTGTTTTTAACATAGTTAAACTCACAAATATACGTTTCTAAGTATACTTAAGTTACGCTTGATTAGTTGGTTGTGGGATTTACACGGATTGCTCTCTTTTTATTCAAAATAAAAAAACGTAAGTTATTGATAACTATGTTCAAAATCAAGATATATTTACGATTTAGTTCATAAGAACAGTATTTTTTACATAAAGGGGATAATTTTAACAAAAAAAATAAAATGAAAGCAATTTTTATCGTTGTTACTTGCACTCCAAAATTAAATTAAACACTAATTTTACCGAATTAATGGATATATATACTCGCAAGTCAAGATGGAAAATCTACCTGTCAATATTGGCGCTGGCCATTATTGCTATTTCCATGTTCTATACAAATTATCTGGCTTCCATGCTTGCGAAGGAGGAGCAAAATAAAGTAGAGCAATGGATATTAGCCCAGGAGTTACTCTCTGATACAGATGATGAAGGTTTTGCGAATTGCGACTTTACCTTACACAGCGAAATTTTAAGTTCTAATAAAACCATTCCGGTTATCTTGGTCAACGAACGTGGCATACCGCTTGAAGGTATTAATTTTGGAGATTTGAAGGACAGAGATACTACTTTTCTTAGACAGGAATTAGAGGACATGATTGCAGAAGGGATAGCGCCACTCAAGGGAGATTATCACCAACTTTATTACCGGAATTCCATTTTGTTACGATTATTGACTTATTTCCCTTTATTTCAATTTTTCCTTATTGCTGTTTTTATCGGCTTTGGTTACCTTGGGTTCAATATTTCCAGAAGGGCCGAGCAAAATCGGGTTTGGGCTGGCTTAGCTAAGGAGACTGCCCATCAATTGGGCACGCCTATTTCCGCGATAATGGCGTGGATTGAACACTTACGAGAAATGAAATGTGATGATGGAGAAACCTTGGAAATTCTAGATGAACTTGACAAGGATATTAAACGATTGGACTTGGTGGCTGATCGTTTTTCCAAAATAGGTTCTGAACCCGAACTAAAAGAGACCAATATTTATACGCAGCTCGAACAGTGCAGGCAGTACATGGCACGAAGGGCACCCCGAAAAGTGAGTTTTGAGTTTCCAGACCCAGAAAGTATCCCCAAATATGTACAAATCAATGCGCCATTATTTGATTGGGTAATAGAAAACTTATTGAGAAATGCCTTAGACTCAATGGGAGGAAAAGGTAAAATTTCGGCAGTAGTAAGTGAAGATAATGATTATATCATCATAAATGTTAGTGATACTGGAAAAGGCATTCCTGCCAATAAGTTTAAAACCATCTTTGAACCTGGGTTTACAACTAAAAAAAGAGGCTGGGGGTTAGGCCTTTCCTTGTCAAAACGTATTATAGAATCCTATCACTCTGGCAAGATTTTTGTGAAAAATTCTATATTAAACGAAGGGACAACTTTCTCTGTCAAGCTTCCTAAAGAATAATTAAGTGATATTCAAGCCACATACAGATTTTAAAAATACTAGATATGGCATAGCCGTTGCCATCCGCCCTGTAATTGCTGTAGTGTTATTGCTGCTTCCCTTTCTAGCTTTTTCTACCACAAATTCTGCGAATATTCAAATTATTGTTTCTGTTATTGATGCTACCACTAATGAACCACTTATTGGAGCAAATATCTATACCGATGATTTCAAGTTTGTGACAGTAACGGATTATGACGGAAAGGCAACGCTGGGAGATTTGGCTAATCGCGAAGAAGTAAACTTCTCCTATGTTGGATATTTCCCGATAAAGATGCCGATATATGAAATTCGGAAAAAGGGTGGTATTATTGAAATGTATCCAAATACAAATGTGGTGGATAGTATTGTGGTGATCGGGAGGAGAGATGAGCCAGAGGAGGAAATTCCTTACAAGGTAGACAGGGTTACGCGTGAGGATATTGCTTTTACCAATGCTCAAACGGGAGCGGATGCGATTGGCCAGAATGCCAACGTATACATACAAAAAAGTCAGATGGGAGGAGGTAGTCCGATTGTGAGGGGGTTTGAGGCCAATAAGGTGCTGTTGGTTATGGATGGGGTAAGAATGAATAATGCTATTTATAGGAATGGCCATCATCAAAATGCTATTACTGTTGATAATGCTATTATGCAGCAGATTGAGGTTATTCATGGTCCGGGTTCCTTGGTATATGGTAGCGATGCTTTAGGTGGCGTTATCCATTTCAGAACTAGAGATCCGAAGATTCTTTTCGGAAACGAAAGTAAGAAGAATTATGTACTCCTGACCAATTCTTATGCTCGCTTTGCTACAGCAAACCGGGAGAAATCAGTTCATTTTGATATTGATTATGGAAACAGGAAATGGGGTTCCCTCACCAGTTTTACCTATACGGATTATGATGATCTCAGGTCAGGTAGCAATCGACCGGACGAGTTTCCGGAGTTTGGTGTCCGAAATTTCTATGCCATTCGGGTAGATGGACAAGATTTGGTCAACAAAAGAACAGGAAATACGAACATTAATATTCCTACTGGATATAGCCAGATAGACTTTGTGCAAAAATTGAAGTATCAGGCTAGTGATAGTTTGTATTTTGTTTTTAATTTTCAATATTCTACCAGTAGTGATATTCCTAGATATGATGCCTTGACGGAAATTAAAGATGCTCCCGATGCCTTGAAGTTTACGGAATGGTATTATGGCCCACAAAATAGACTTTTTGCATCCTTCAAAGTCAGATCACTCAAACCAACTCCCCTTTATGACAAAGCCTTTTTCATTGGAGCTTTTCAAAATATAGATGAAGATCGTTTTAAACGGAAGCTCCTTAAAATCAGGAGAACTTTTAATAAAGAAGACCTCCAAGTATATTCCTTTACC
>JAHDGC010000129.1:0-7056 GCA_020627865.1 Saprospiraceae bacterium
GTGATTCTATCATCAATGTTTCAGTGAGTTATTATCCAGCTATTGAGCATTATATTTTCGAGACATTTTGTGTTGGACAATCTATCGTGGTCAATAATACTACTTACGATTATAATAACCCAAGTGGTACTGAAGTTGTTGCCACAGCGCTTTGTGATTCTACGATTTATATCAATCTGGAATTCACAGAAGGTTTATTTACCACAATTGATGATACCCTTTGCCCCGGAGAAAGTATTGTCGTCAACAATAATACCTACGACGAAGTAACTCCCGAGGGTGTCGAAGTTTTCTGGAGTGGTAGTCAGACAGGATGTGATTCTACTGTTACGATAAATCTCAGTTTCCATGAGCCTGCCGTTTCTGATTACACCCCATTGATTTGTGAAGAAGATGAAGTTATTGTAAATGGTACGCCATATAATATTAGCAATCCCACTGGGACAGAAATCCTTTTCGGGCAAAGCCAGTATGGATGTGATTCTACTGTAAATATTATGTTATCATTCATCACGACACCTGTCGGATTTTTAGATACAACAATTTGCAATGATGCAGAAATAATAATCAACGGAAATACTTATAACATTGGAACCCCTTCCGGTTCAGAAATTTTATTCGGCAGTAGCTATCAAGGTTGTGATTCTACCCTTAATATTCAACTTCATTTCTTTGAACCGGAAACAGGTACTTTGGATACCACAATCTGTGTAGGAGAGGATTTTGTTTACAACAATATAACTTATAATGCAGCGAATCCATCAGGTACAACAACTTTAGAAAATGCAAGCCAAAATGAATGTGATTCTACCGTACAAGTTACGGTTAATTTTTACCCACTAGCTGAACATTACATTATCCAAACGCTTTGCTTTGGTGAAAAGGTCACGGTTAATGGGGTGTGCTATGATTCCGAGAATCCAGTAGGGACAGAAGTTATTACAGGCGGCAGCATCAATGGTTGCGATTCGACCATCTATGTAAATTTGGACTTTTCCAATGAAAGTATTTTCCCGATCAATGATCTTTTGTGCTTTGATGATTTCATTGTAGTTGGTGATATTACTTTTGATATTAATAACCCAACAGGTTCGGTTCCGTTCCTCGGAGGAAGTGCTTCCGGATGCGATTCTATTGTTGAGGTCAACTTACAATTTTACACCCCTGTTGCCAATACACTAAATCCAATCTTATGTACAGGTGAAGTTTTTGAATATAATAATGTTACTTATGACGAAAACAATCCGATAGATACCGTTGTATTGACAGGAGCTGGTTTTGTAGGTTGTGACTCCACGATAATTATCGAATTGGAATATTTGGAGAATGGAACTGCAACAATTGATATGTCTTTATGCCCTGGAGAAACATTTGAAATTAACGGCAATATTTATAATGAAGAAAATTTGAGTGGTCAGGAAATCTTAGTTGATCAGGCCGCCAATGGATGTGATTCTATTGTGGATGTAATGATACAATATTATCCAATTGCAGAAAGTAATTTTGAACAAAACATTTGTGCAAGGGATACCATTGTCATTAATGGCACGCCTTATCATGGAGGCAATTTAAGTGGTATTGAAGTTTTTGAAAATGCCACGGACAACAATTGTGATTCTACCGTTTATGTAAATTTAACACCGCTACCAGAAAACATCACCAATATCAATCAAACCTTTTGTACTGGACAATCCTTAACGGTAAACGGTGTGGTTTATAATGAAGATAATCCTTCCGGCACAGAAAACATGATCGACGCAAACGGATGTGACTCCACCGTCAATATTATGTTATCATATTCCAACCAAGTTATCAATAACATTACAGAAACGTATTGCCCTGGGGAAAGCATTGTCGTTAATGAGGTAATTTACAATGAGAATAACCCTATGGGGACAGAGACCATTCCAATGGGAAGTACTTCTGGTTGCGATTCTTCAATTGTGGTTAACCTCAGTTTTTATTATTCTGATACGACTTTCATAGAAGAGACACTTTGCCTTGGAGATAGTATGCTTGTAAATAATGTGGTTTACAACGAAGATAATCCGGCAGGTATAGAAATACTTGGAGGAGCCGCGCAGTTTGGCTGTGATTCTGTTGTTGTTATTGATTTGGGATTTCATGAACCTCTGGTTACTTTCCTTGACTTTGAATCTTGCAATGGAGAACCTATTGAAGTCAATGGAGAAATATTTCCCGAGAGTAATCCAGAAGGGGAACAAGTATTCACGGGCAGCAATGGTTGTGATTCTACCGTATTCATTACGGTTGCATTTTTACAAAACAGCGTACACGACATCAATGATACTTATTGCTTTGGTCAAAGTACGGTTATCAATGGTACAATCTATGATGAGAGTAATCCTACCGGACAAGAAACTATTCCTAATGGGGCGACAAATGGTTGTGACTCCATCATTAACATCAACCTCACTTTCAATGAATTTAGCCAATATGATTTTATAGAAACTTTTTGCGAAGATGAAGAAATTGACATCAACGGAACATTGTACAACATCAATAATCCGACTGGCCGAGATACTTTATTAGGTGCCAGTTCGCAGGGTTGTGACTCCATCATTGTTGTAGATATTAGTTTTGTAAACTTTACGTATTCCGAAATCATAGAAACACTTTGCCCAGATGATTCTTTAATTGTAAATGGCAGCATTTATGACATCACAACACCTACGGGAGAGGAAACTTTCACAGGGCAGAACAATTGTGATTCTATTGTTAGCATAAACTTATCTTTTTATACTCCTGCGGAATTCAACTATGCGGAAACCATCTGCATTGGAGATTCTGTAGTCATCAATGGAACCCTGTATAATTATGAAAATCAAACAGGGACAGAGATATTGGAAAATGCATCTGCCAACATGTGCGATTCTACCATTACGATAAATCTGTCTTTTTACGATCCTGCGACATTCGATTATGAAGAGACCATTTGTAAAGAAGATTCCATCATCATCAATGGAACGGTTTATAATTATGAAAATCCGACGGGGACAGAAATATTGGAAAATGCATCAGTTAATATGTGCGACTCCACCATTGTGGTAAACTTATCTTTTTATGAGAATGGCACAAATGATTATCAACAAACACTTTGTTGGGGCGATTCTGTAATCATCAATGGTACAATTTACAATTATGAAAATCCGGAAGGAGAAGAAATCTTAATCAATGCTGACTCAAATGGATGTGATTCTATTGTTACCATTTTATTAGATTTTCATGATGAAGCTACCTCGGAATACAACCAGACTTTTTGCTCGGGAGATAGTATTGTTATCAATGGGACAGTTTACAATGCTGAGCATCCTTCCGGAACCGAAGTGTTAGAAGAAGCCAGTTATCATGGTTGTGATTCTACGATTTTTGTAAACCTCAACTTTGGCAATGCAGCCATTGGAGACCTTGCGGCCAATATTTGTGCCGGACAAAATTATGAGCTACACGGGGCAAGTTTTTCCGCTACGGGCATGTATGAAGTTGAAGTACCGGGCGGTAGCACATCGGGATGTGACTCTATTGTTCGTCTTGATTTAACCGTCGTTGAGCCGGGAGATTTACCTTTCGCAAATGCCGGTCCAGATGCGACCGTTTGTGGGGACAGTTATATTCTTTCCACGGAGGAACCTGAAGGCGTTTCTGGTTTCTGGGAAATCATCGGAGGATCAGCAACGCTCGAAAATCCAGAATTGGCCACAACAGCAATTAACAATATTAATGGAAGTGATATTATCATAACATGGACATTGTCTAACGAACTTTGTCCGAATTACGATTCAGATAGTTTAACACTTTACAGAATGGCTGGCCCTACAGCCGTTGATGACAATTTTGATTTTATCTCCGGTGAAGCACCCTATTTCAGTTTTAATGTCTTGACCAATGATGACATCCCAGCAGAAGAACCTTATATTATTGAAATGCTCAGCGATCCTCAAGAAGGCTCCATAGAATCTATGGGTGGTGGTTTGTATCATTTTACCATTCCGGAAGATTTTGGTGGTAGTCTTGATTTTAGTTATAAAGTTTGTTTAGAGGATTGCCCAGATGTGTGCAGTGAGGCGCGGGTCGATATGAATATTACGGCCGTGGAAATTCCGATAGATACTACGGTGAATGTTCCCAATGGTTTTACGCCTAATGGGGACGGAGTGAATGAGTTTTTTGTTATTGATGACTTGGTTGATATGGCTGATGATTTTAAAGATAATGAGTTGATTGTTTTTAATCGTTGGGGAGATGTTGTCTATCAGGCTAAACCTTACCTAAATAATTGGGGTGGTGAAAATATGAGTGGGAAAGCATTGCCTACGGGTACATACTACTTTATTTTAAATTTGGATTTGGCGAATGGGGTTATTTATAAGGGGGACGTGACTATCTTGAGGTAGATATTAGATCGTTCGCTGGCGCTTACCATTAGATTTTAGACCGTTCGCGTTGCTCACTGTCAGAGCGCTTCGCTATTAGAGTCAAGGCTGTATAGAGAATTTTGTTGTAAAGAAGACATTTTTGAGGGTTATTCTATAGTCAGAAGAACAGTTGGTTTGGATATTGCGTTGATAAAGTTGAGAGAAACTTTACAGAACCAAAATCTATTCAAGTTGCGATTAATATTAATAACACTAGTAGCATTTTTTATTTTCAATTCTGATATTGTTGGACAAAATACATTTCCAGATTTTTTCAGGGATGCCGATCTTTTTTTTAAAGATCATGTGAAAGATGGATTGGTTGATTATAAAAAACTATCCAAAAACTCAGAAGCACTGGATGCCTTAATTGCGACGTTGGGCAAACTCAAAGATGATGGGCAATCTGATGATATAAAAAAAGCTTATCGGATCAATGCTTACAATTTATTGGTCATCAAAAAAGTCGTGCAGCACTACCCTATTTCTTCTGTTCAGAAAATCAATTTATTTTTTGATAAAAAAGATGTAAACTTTGGTGGTCAAAAACTCAGCTTAAATGCATTAGAGAAAAGTTTACTCTTTGATGAATTTAAAGATAACCGGCTACACTTTGTTTTGGTTTGTGCAGCAGCTTCCTGCCCTCCCTTGATTTCCGAGGCTTATTTTCCAGAACGTATTGAGCAACAATTAGCGGAACGAACAAATGCCGTATTGAATGATCCTAACTTTGTAAAGTATGATGCTGTATCCAACAGGCTAGAAATATCCGAAATTTTCAAATGGTATGCGAAAGATTTTGGCGATAAAAAAGCTGTCCCACAATTTATCCAGCAGTATTATCAAGGCACTATTAGTCCGACAGCAACGATTAGCTATGCGCCTTATAGTTGGGCATTAAATGACAACATCAAGACTGCTATTTATAGACAATATACAGCCTCGACATTGTTACCTAAAAAAGGTATAGAACTGAAAGTTTTTAACGCTTTGTATACCCAACGAAAATTTGAAGGTTTTGAAAAGCTGAATAGCCGCAGTACTTATTTTTCTATTTTCAATCAATTTTTATATGGTATCCATCCCAAGGTCAATGCTGGGATAGATTTTGTCTTCAAATCCAATGTGGTCAATGACTTTGCCTCCTCTTCTCCTTTCAAAACATTAGCTTTTCAAAATAAAACCGAATTCCAGTCCTTTGATTGTCCGGGAGAGCATCATGCAAACAGTTTATGTAAAAATGATGTTACAGGTAGCCGTTTGCGGGATACTTTGCGCAATTATGAGGGGCAGCCCGTACAAACAGAATCCCGTATCGGCTTGTCCCATATTGGCCCGAAGGTCAGGTTCAATCCCTTCAAGAAATGGCAAAGCAATCTTTCATTACAACAAACCTTTTACATTCCGGTCAATAAATCTGTTGATGGACAGTTTATTTCCTTCACACAATTTTTTTATGATAAAACTTTAAGTCCCCGGACACAGTTATTTGTCGAGCTGAGTTTCTGGGTACCTTTTGCACCGGAGTTTAAACCACTCTATCCTTTTGCCAAGGCTTTTTTCAGTTACTTTCCTTCAGAAAAATCTTCTATTTATGTGATGACGACGGTGCCTTTTGAATATGGCATCGGTACCAAATACAGAATTGCTCCTCGAATCGAATTGGAGTTTTTGGCGACTTGGTATGTTCCACTGCCCGCGATTAATAATGGGGCGAGGGCGAATACTTTTAATTTTGGGGTGATTTATAATTAAGGGATGAAGTATGTTTTTAGGATTATTTTCTCTATAAATGTTCCAGATACTTACGCCTTTGGCAACAATATATCGCCCTGACTGGACTCGGTTTCATAATTATTCTCACTTATCTTTGCTTCAAAAGCCTAGAACAAAAAACTTATACAAAAATAAAAAATAAACCAAAAAATTTGCACTTCAAAACATTAAAATGTATTTTTGTACTAACCTTTTAGGCATCAGGTATCAGAAAAGTATTAGCCAGTACAAAATAGGGTTCAGCACTCTTAAAGTATATGGATAATTTTTCAACTTCGAACTCCAATACCTGAATATGGATTTTATGCCAGCGTCGTTAGACTTGTTCCACTTACTTGGTGGTACAAACTTTCTGCTGCTAGAGTTGACGCAACCAGCAGGAATAATCTGGGATCATTTCGACTATCGTCAATAATCAAGGAATTATATGAAAGGTTTGTCCAACTTGGTCGCTTCTTACCAGAAGGGCTAAAATGGATTTATTTTATTTGGAAGAATTGCATGAAGTGATGCGGGCTCGGTTGTTTTGTGCAATTCGGGGAGTGAAAGGCTCCTTGCTATATAACTCTTTTCTGAAATGTCAGAAAATGAAGGGTTAAGCTTATGGCTTAACGTTGAGACCTCGAAAAGAGGGTTGGTCTCGTGGTTGCTTGGGTGGGTCCCACCCTGAAAGGGCACACATTGCTACAAACCAAAAAAAACATATTTTTATAAAAAAAATACCAATCCAGCATTTATTGATTCGCACGAGTAATACCACTACCATAATAACCCTGACTTTTATATCAGAACTACTCTATTTCAAGTAAAAAATTTCAAAGCATGAAAAATTAAAAATATTTTG
>JAHDGC010000129.1:7066-12253 GCA_020627865.1 Saprospiraceae bacterium
AATCAAAACATATATATATAACAAGTAATTAACAATCAAACTATTATAACAACAACCTCTAAAAAATTTAATTGGAAAATTGAAAATTCCCTTCTTTACATCAGTCTCCATTTCTCTTATGTTTGTATCATATTACCCAATCTTCCACGTACAAAACATACCAAAACAACCAAACCAAAGCATTACTATTCGATACTACAGAACCAATTATTTTATTTATCAGAAATTCTAATCTATGACGCACATTACCTGTCTTATCACAAGTTTGCTGGCATTTTTACTTTTGTCAGATTTGATGGCTAATCCACAACAAACCCTGTCTTGCCCCGATAACATCCCCGGATATACTGTTCTGGGAACATTTGAAAACACTAAATATTATCTCTCAGACCAGTCCGTAAACTGGCAAACTGCCTCTGGGATTGCCGCACAAAACGGCGGCCACCTCGTCACCATCAACAGCCCCGAAGAAAATGAATTCCTTCGAGCATTACTGGGCACCAATATCGTTTTTATCGGATACAACGATGCTGAAACAGAAGGCAGCTTCGGCTGGGATTCAGGAGAACCCGTTACGTATAGCAATGTCGAAGGCAGCAACAGCAATGATGATGATTTTGCCTACATGAATTTTTGGTCCGGCACATGGGCTTTTGACAACATGTGGGTACAAAGGCCTTTCATTTTGGAAGTCGCTTGCGAAGGTGGCCCGAACCCGACAACCTGCAGTTTTATGGAAAGTTATGACCTAGAAAACGACAGCGAAAATCCAATCAATTACACAAACATAAACAGCACCGAAGACGGTTATCAAGTTAGCTATCGGCACCTTAGCTCAACAAATAATCAATACCATTTCCACACATTGGATATTGCTTTGGACGGAAGCGCCATTGGCTCCGGGAATACAATTACATTGCCTGTGGATAATATGTCCCAATATGGTAATTTCGGGTATCAGCTCAATGCAGATAGTCCTGGTAATGGTTTTGTACAACTTTCTGCAGTTAGTGAAACACAAGTTTTATGGGATCAACTTTATACTATCGGTGACAATATCGTTTTTCAGACTGCTTACTTTGTAGAGGAGTTCGAAAATGAAATTATGATTGGAGGAACATTGGTCGAGGACGGTGGTTTCTTTAAACCTTTTTTAATTAAAACAGATTTAAGTGGCAACTTGATTTGGATCAATATCAACGATACAACCGAATTCGAAAACATCAGCCAAATCACCCAAGCACAAGGTGGCGGCTACTACCTCCGCGCCGAAGATTTCGACAACCGTTCGGCAAGGGTTATAAAAATAGACAACAACGGAAACACCTTGTGGGAATCACCACCAACAGGCGACCTCGTAACAAACTTCTTCCATGCTATTGGGGAAGCCAAAGATGGTTCTGGATATTATCAAGGTACTTCTGGCAGGGGAAATAATTTTGCCCGAATCCGGAAAATTGACACCAACACTGGAGAAATCATTTGGGCACAAAACATGTCCCAGTTTGTAAACGATGGAACTTTTGCCACATACCAAACCCTGTTCGGGGGATTGGTGCTTACACCGGATGGTGGCATCATCGCTGGATACAGCTATAACTACAATTATGTCGAGCCACCTACGACATTTGAATCCGGAACTAAAATCATTCGCTTTGACAGCAACGGGAATGACCTTTGGGAACGGGATGTCCCAAATGGTCTTCAAGATTATATCGTTTACAGCAGCACCAATGATGATGGATTTTTATTTTTGAATAATAATGAAAACCAACTTCATTTAATCAAAGCCAACAGCGATGGTTTGTTCGCCCCACTTTGTGATAACAATTATCTTTCGGATCTCAGCATTTCGGACGTCCGGTTTAGTTATCAGCAAGAATTTTACCCTGGCGATCCATTGAGCTTCCTCTACAATATTCACAATGCAGGACTGGTAGATACGTATCAACTCTACACGATTGCAGCATATTTAACCCCCTACCCCAACAACCCCAATCAGGAAGAAATCTTTTTGGGCGACTTCCTTGCTTCGGGACTGGTATATGGTATATCGTACAACCATACAGGCGTATTCAACATCCCTTCGGGAATCGAGGGTTCTTATTATCTCACCTTAAAAACAGATAGTGAAAATACAGTGGAGGAATTCAATGAAGACAACAATACGACACAAGGAACAGTTGGCCTTCAAATTATTAACATTGTAATTCCGGATCTTACTGTAACGGATTTGGAACTACAGGCAACAACAGCATCACAAGGCGAAGTTGTTTCCTTCGATTTCCTCGCAGGCAATGCAGGCAACACCAGCACCGGAAGTTTTTCTATTAAGTCTTACATTTCTACAGATCAAAATTTGAGTGCGGATGACTTTCACGATGGCATTATCGCTACAGGAAATTTCTTCCCTAATTTTTATGTCGATGTTACGGGTGCCTTAACCGTCCCTGCTGATTTTCCGCCGGGCACTTATTATATCCTTGTAGAGATAGATGCCGATGAAGAAATTGACGAGAGCAACGAAAATAACAATGTAATTTCATCAACCAGCATCACCATACAAGAAGCAAACAATAACAATGATTGCCCAACATCTATAAATGGATTCACAGCTCTGGGCGAATACGAAGGCCATAAGTACTTTATTTCTAACAATAATGCTTCATGGAGCAATGCTGCTGCAACGGCGGCGACCAATGGCGGTTATCTGGCCTCCATCAACAGTGCCGGCGAGAATGAATTTATCCGTTCTGTTTTGGGTAACAATATCGTTTTTATTGGTTATAATGATGCACAAACGGAAGGCAACTTGCAATGGGATTCTGGGGAACCCGTGACCTACACGAATCTGGAAGGTGGCAATTCTGCCGACGGGGATTTTGCCTACATGAATTTTTGGGCAGGCTCTTGGACGCTCACCAGCCAGTTCGTGCAGAAGCCTTTTATTCTTGAAATTGCTTGTGATGATAACAATGTAGGAACGGTTTGTAGTTTTATGGAATCATACCCCCTGCCTCCTGAATATAATAATCAATTGGACGGGACAACCATTGAAGAAACAGATGATGGTTATCAATTAATGCACACACAGGATATTGGAACCGATGCCTTTTATTTTGGAACTTTTGATATGGCACTAGACGGAACCCTCCAAGGGGAAAGCAACTTAACATTTCCTACAGACAATATATCTCAGTATGGTAATTTTGGGTATCAAATTACTATCGAGCAGTTGGACAATAGCATACAACTTTCTGCGGTTAGCCCAACAGAAACGATATGGAGTCAAAACATCTTTTTAGGAAATGATATCGATGGTGTATTCAGCTCTTCTTTAAGTGAATTCGATGATGAAATTATCATAGGAGGAATAGTGATTGAAAATGGTGCACCGAGATATTACTTTATCAAAACAGAGCTAGACGGCAACTTGATTTGGGTAAACGTCCAAGGTTCAGCCCCCTTTGGTGCGATCACCCAAATTACTGAAGCACAAGATGGCAGTGGCTACTACGCTAGAGTTGACAATTACGATACGAGATCTGCAAGCGCCATAAAAGTAAATACAACAAACGGAGACATCGCATGGGAATCACCACGTACCGGAGATTTAGTAACGAATGTTTTCCATGCCATTGGCGAAGCAAAAGATGGTTCCGGTTATTATATTGGCGTTTCCGGCAGGAGCAACAGCCGTGCTTCTATCAGTAAACTCAATGTTACAACAGGGGAAGTTATCTGGACATATAACATGCGGGATGCTTTGAGTGATGATATTTATGTGAGTTATCAAACGATCTTTGGAGGCTATCTTCCCATGCAAGATGGTGGTATCCTTGTCGGATATGATTACAATTTCGGGTATAATGTATCTCCTTTCGGAAACGATTCTGAACGTAGATTCATACGTTTTGATGGTGATGGCTCGATCGTTTGGAACCAACTTTATCCGTCAGGCTTAAGCGGCTTTCAGGCAACGACCTGCACCAGCGACGGCGGTTTTATTTTACAAAGAAACACGTCAGCAGCCATTGATTTAGTCAAGGCCAATAGCGACGGATCGTTTACACCACTTTGTAATAACAATTATCTTCCGGACATCAGCACGTCTGACATCAGAATTGATTATGACAACAATCCACAGGGATTTGTAGCTGGGGGTAATCTGGATTTCCTCTACGATATTAACCATGCGGGTATCGTTCCTTTCAATGGCGATTATACCATCGGAGTATATTTACAACCCTATTCAAGCAATCCTGACCAGACAGAATATTTTGCTGGGAATCTTTCTTTGAGCAATGGATCTTTCGGTGTCTTGGATAGCAATATAGGAACCGTAACCATCCCCGATGGCCCAATCGGTTATTACTATGTTATTTTAAGAGCAGACAATGGGAATACGATTGCTGAATTCAATGAGGAGAACAATGAAGAAAGAGGCAGCGCCATCAACATTGTAGAAAGCATTCCACAAATGCCGGACATGAATCTTTACAGCTTGTCTGGAGAATCTGCCAATGCCATGCAAGGAGATATCTACACCTTTACCTTTAGTATTGCCAATCAGGGAACGGTAAACTCCGGTAACTTTACCATCAAATCTTACCTCTCTACAGATGATAATCTCAGTGCAGACGACTTCCAAGATGGCACCATTGCTACCGGAAATTTTGCACCGGGTTTTGTTGTCGATGATGTTATGGGCGCCATGACCATTCCGGCAGGTTTCCCCCCGGGTACATATTACCTTATTGTCAAGGCAGATGCAGATGATGTGCTGGATGAAATCAATGAATTTAACAATACAAAGTCTTACGGCATCATTACCATTTCAGAAAATGAAGGCGGCACTTGTTCCCAAACGTTCCCAGATGCCACCTACTTGGGCGAACACAACAACCATGCTTACTTCATTTCCAACAATTCAAATACATGGCAAGCTGCACAAACACAGGCTAACGCCAACGGCGGCTACCTCGTCTCTTTCGGAGATGAAGCAGAGATGGCATTTGTACGGGATAACATTTCCGAAATTGTTTTCATTGGCATGTATGATGCCAGTCCAGGCAATTTTGATTTCCGTTGGGATAGTGGAGAGCCTTTTAGTTACAACTTTATTGAAAACATCAGCAATGCCACCGCCCGCTATGGTCGGATGAATTTCTGGGAAGGCTCTTGGGC
>JAHDGC010000130.1 GCA_020627865.1 Saprospiraceae bacterium
CGCAAGATAGTCAAATATATCCAATAATATACCCTACCACTCCTTAAAATGCCGCCTTAATCTGCTGCGCCACATAATATGCCAAAGCTTGAATAGACAACATTGGATTTACGCCACTCGCAGAAGGGAACAAACTGGCATCAGCAACATAGAGATTTTCCACGTTGCAAAACTCTCCTGACGGTTTAACCGGGTGAGTCTTTGAGTTGCCTCCCATGCGGCAAGTCCCCATTTGATGAGCTGTAAAAAGGCCATAATGATTATCTTCCCAGTTCAGTTTTTCTACCGCTCCCAAAAATTTTTCCAGATCGTCTTTTTGAGGAACATACCGGATACCTTGATTGTGAGCAATATCTACTCTTAGCGCTCCAGCAGCAGCATGAATCTTCACAGCCTCTTTCATTCCCTCAACTAGATGCCCACGATCAAAGGGACTCAGATCATATTCAATGGTAGGCTGTTTTTGCCTATTGAGGAAAACGCGCCCATCATGCTTGTCTCTTGTTAACACAATGAAAAAAGCACGATGCGCAGAATCCAGAATATCTGCTTTATACTGCTTCCCGGAAGTCCAGTTTAAGACACTGTTCATGAGTCCGGGATGTGCAGGAGGCGTTTCCATTTTAAAACCATAATTGCCATCCATGCGGGTAAACTCATCACAGACTACCGACATCATTGGCCCATTCCAGCAATGGATCGGTTCCTTATAAATAGCGGATACTCCAACGGTAGGATGAATACGGAGATGCCTTCCAAGATGTGGATGACTTACGCCAGATCGGAGCAACAGGGCTGGTGTATGAACGGAACCCGCTGCAACAACGACTTTGTGTGTAAAAATATTAACATTATGTTTACGACCATCTTTATCTGTGGTGACGGCGACCGCTCCCTTAGCTTTTCCACTTCTTATAATCAGTTGCTCAACTTCCGTATTGACCAAAATTTTAACCCCGTTGGCAGCTGCATCCCTAAGGTGTGTTTGCAGGGCAGATTGTTTCGTCCCGTATTTATCACCAAAGCAAGAAAAACCCTGTGCGTTCCAAGCTTCCTCTTCCGTCATATGCTCCGGGGTTTTCATATTGACCGGAATTGCATTGACTTTGTAGCCTAATTTTTCCGCTCCTTTCTTAAGTAAAGCATTTTGAGGATTGTCTTTCAAGAAGTCGGTATGAATATGATTTCTTTGTATAACAACATCGAACCCACGCTGATAAGATTCCTCCAGAAAATGTGGATTTCCATGCTCTTTTGCCCATTCTTCTAGGATATAATCCGGTGTGCGGAATGATCCTGCCCAATTGACGGTTGTACCACCTCCTAAACCACTACCTGCCAGCACGGTTATTCCCCCTGATTTGGAAGTTAAGGCGCCCCCCTGTTCATAAAGCTGGCTAAACATATCCACCTCATTATTAGACATGTTTTGTTCTGGCACATAACCACCCTTTTCAACAATCAATACACGTTTTCCAGTCTTGGATAATTCTGCTGCAACAACACTGCCCCCTGCCCCACTCCCGATGATGAGGACATCGCACTTCAATTTCGTTTCTTTGTCGACATTTAAAACAGGCAAAGGTGGCGCAGGGTTTGGCTTACCCGATTTTAGCATTTTATAGTCTATAAAAGGCCAGTTGATATTATCAGAACCATCCTCGCTAAAGGCTCCGAGGTAAAAATAGGCTGTTAGTTTTTTTAAGGTAATAAAAGCATTACGCAACTGCCCGACACTGGATTTTGCCCAACTCTGCAATAGTTTTTCTTTTTGCTCTTGGTCTAATTTGTGGGCGGGCATCAAACGACCCCAATAGGTAAGGCCAAGGGTATGGCTGGCTAGTATTTTAATAAGCTGTTTGAACTCCCATTGCTTATCCAAGGGGAGAGTTTCAACCAGACTCACGATTTTTTGGGGTACGTGGAGTTGTGAAGGGCATTTTTCCCAATAAGTTGTATTTTCTTTTTCTCCCTTAACGGAAGGAATAAAAGCATCGCAGATCGCAGCCAGTGCTTCCCATTCCTTTGGTTTTAATTTCATCGGTATGCGTTTAAAATAAGTACGTAAAAATACATATTTATTTCCAAAAAGGAAAGCTATACCCCAAACGGGGTGAAAAAGAGATTAGTTGTTGCATGCCTAGCGAGCCACGTAGACAGGGTGCTTAGTATGTACTTTCTTGGCTTTTACACCCTAATTTCGTGCCCTGGCATTTGATTACGTGGAAGATTCTCAAAAAGAGAAGATAGCATTTTATCAAAGTAGCGCTTCGGGGTATATCTAAAAAACGTAGAATCGCGATGCATTGCGGCTCTACGTTTTTTCAAAATCAAAATTTTCCATCCAGTCTAAAAACCAGATTTCGAGGAGCATCCAACAGTCCCGGCCTGATGGAATACTCTTCATTAAAGGCATTTTTCAACAATAAGTTTACTTTAATGCTTTTATTAATTTGGTACCCCAATCTCAGGTCGATAATTTTGGATCCGGAGTTATGGGCTTGCCGGAAATCACCGATACCATTGAGGGCTTCAAAGATGGGATCAATCTCCTCCATAAAGCTAAAATAAACGGCATTCACTCCAAAAAATACATTATATATTTTCGTTTCAAAATCCGCTTTAAAGGAGTGCCGCACTCTATACTTGAGTGTTGTTTGCGCAAGACTATCAATATCTGAATGCATTTTATAAATTGGGTCAATATAAGTATATCCTGCTAGAAAAGAAGCCGAAATATTTTCGGTAATATCTCCATCCCCAGCAAGTGTAAACTCCAAGCCCTTGATTTGGGTATCCCCAACATTTCTCGCTTGGAAACCACCTGAAGTTAAGGTAAATTCCATCATACTAGAGTATTCTGTCCAGAAAAGTGCAAGATCAATAAAGCCTTTAATTCTTTGATCCCCCATTGCCCAAGCCTGCTTGAGTCCCAGTTCTGCATTCCAGCCTGTTTCAGATTCCAGATCAAAATTAGAAATAACAGGAATCCCACTAAAATCCGTATCCAAATATTTTTCTCCAATGGCAGGAAAACGATAGCCCTGGCCAAAAGAAGCCCGTAAGCTGGAATATTTGAATAGGCGATAATTTAGCCCCAGCCTTAAGACAGGTCTTCCTTCTTCAGTCTTTGCAGCAGGAATCGTATCGTTGTTCGAAATAATCTGCGGGGCATTGATCACATTCCTTTCATAACGGCTCCCCAAGGTAATGGTCAGCGGATGCTCTGTGGTATCAAAGAACTTTTTCTCCAACTGTCCATAAACTGCATAATTCTGCCCCGTGAAAGTCGTATCACTATACAGCTCAGCTTCCACCCCGGAGGTCGTATAGGCTACGCCTGCCGCAACACCCAGTCCCAGCTTGTCAATGGTTTTCTTAAACTGATATTCCGTGTACCAAGTCTCGGAAAAAATGGCTCTGCCTTCGTTGGCATTATTGTTAAAATCAGAATACCGCGCTTGGAAACGATGTTGGTTGCCATAGCTATCCAAGTAGTTCACGAAAGGATCAAGGGTATAGCGGAAGGTGGTCGATTGAGAAGGTGTTGCAAATGCCGTAGGTGTCAACAAGCCCTCTTCGGCATTGGCCCAAAGAAAATAAAACGAATTACTTCCTTTCGTACCATTTCCATTTAAGCCAACAGTTAGCTTAGGATTGACGTGATAACGTAGGCTAAAATTCGCCCTGCCAAACTTGTTGTAGGTATCTTTACGGAAAGAATTGAGTTGATAAAAATACCCCCCCAAAACGACGTCTAGCTTTCCGAATTTCTGACGATGGGCTAGGCTCGTTCCGAACTGATGCGGCTGCTCTTGTTTAGACCACCAAGCAATGGAATCGGTCTTGGGTGTCATGTAATAGCCCATAAAACTAGCGAACTCCGTTTCCGGTTTGTCTTTGGCATATGCCGTGCGGACATTGATAATCCCATTCAATGCAGAAGAACCATAGAGGGCAGAAGCTGCACCTTTGATGACTTCTATCTGAGCGACATTCTCCAATGGCACATCATCCCAATTCGGGAAGGCCGCATCAAAGGAAAGCGCTGGAATATCATTTTGCAAAAGTAAAACCCGGCTACCCGTACCAAAAGAAAAACCGGAACCACCCCGGATATCGGCCTGTCTTTCAATCATGGTCAGTCCCGGCACCTTATCCAACACTTCGCTTACGGTAGCGGTTGAATTTCGTTCCAGGAACTGGGGTTTTAGGGTTTCGATAGAAAAATCAGTTTCGAGCTGGTTTTTTTCAAACCTTCCTGTTGTAACAATAATCTCATCAATCTCAAAACTGACATCCATCAGGATTTCCAATGACTGATCTTTTCCTGTCATCGTAATTTCCTTATTGAGCAAAGTATTGAGGTAATTGATAACAATAGTATGTGTTCCTTTATCCAAGGTCAAGACAAAGGTACCATCTATATCTGTAACCGTAAATGCTTCTTCAGATTTTACAGTTGCCCCAATCAGTGGCTCCTTTGTTTGGGCATCTTTAACAATACCTTTCAATACTGCTTTTTGGCCCATCATCTCTATTGGGCTAAAGCCAAAACTAAAAAGGGCGACAAAAAATGTCAACATCACTTGTTTTGTAAATTGCTTCATCATAGTCTCCTTGTTTTAAACTGGTTAAATGGTTGTTGTGATAGTGGTGGGGATTAGTATTTTATTATTGTACACTTTTATGCTTAGCAAATCCACGAAGATGCTGCTATATATATTAACAATCGTCCGATAGTGTTCAATTCAGTTCTTACATAAATTCAACCACTAGTAGTCTCAGTAGTATCTCTTCTCAAAAGAATAAAAAATCGCATTGCATATTGCAAGGAAAAAACAATTAATTTGCAGGAAACCATTATCCTGCAAATTAATTGTTATAAAACATTTTAAAATTTATAATCTAATCGCATGGTAAGGTTTCTCGGTGCATCGATGATACCTGGTCGGACGGCAGATTCTGTATTTAGCGCATTTTTCAGGAGGAAGTTCGCCTTGAGATTTTCATTGATCTGGTAGCCTAATCTGAAATCAACAAATCTAACCCCATTATTATGTTCTTCACGAAATTCCCGAACGCCCGGTAATACATCTTCAAAAATTTGGTCTACAGCCTCCATGTTGCTCAGGGAGTTTATAGACGCTCCAGCAATAATGCCGAAGAGATCAAATTGTATATCAAACTTAAAAGAATGTTGGAAACGATATTTCAGGATATTATTTTCCGATGAAGACAAAAACGCATTGACGGGGCCGCGAGGAGCGGTCAAGATTTTATCAAAATCCATTGTATCGGCACCAACTAAATCCCAATCCTTAAACTGTGGATTGATAAAGGTATACCCTCCGATAAAGGTGACGGATCCCCTGTCAAAAAGCTTTCCGTTTCCACCCAAACTAATATCTATCCCTTGAATTTTGGTATCTCCAATATTCAAGGATTGGAAACCAAGCACGGTATTCTTCAAATCATCCTCGAAGAGATGGAAGGTAAACTCCATCATATCCTGATACTCTGTCCAGAAAAGCGAGACATCAAATAACCCCTTCATGGATGTTCCAGGAATCATGAAGCCCTGTTTGATACCGAATTCTGCATTCCAACCCGTTTCAGATTCCAGTGTAGGATTGGGATAAATATTAATTAAGCCAGCAGACGTTCGGATAAACTTTTCCGCAACGGTAGGGAAACGATAACCCTGTCCCCAGGAAGCCCTCAAAGAGGTATGTTCAAAAAGGGTATAATTGGCACCAAAGCGAAATACTGGGCGACCTTCCTGTATCCGACCTTCTTCAATAACAAAACCTTCTACCTCACTTGGTGTTTTAATCACATTATTTTCGTAACGTGCCCCAAAGGATAAGCTCAATGGTCTTTTGGTATCCTCGAAGAATTTTTTATCAGCCTGAAAATAAGCGGACAGATTAGATGAACTAAAAGTAGTGTCGCTGTACAACTCTGCCTGCACATCTGTTTTAATACCAACTAGACCAGCTGTTGTCGTGATTCCTAGCCCATCAAAAGTTCTGAGGAACTGGTACTCTCCATAGTAGAGTTGGGAGCTGTTAGATTGGTTATTCGCATTATCATTTGTAACATCATATAGACGCCCTTGCAAGCGGTGACGATTACCAAAGCCATCTCGATAATTGACGTAAGGATCTACAATATACCGTACCATTTCGGTAGCAACATCAGTACCGTCTTCACCATGATACGCCAAGCTATCTCTCCCCTTCCAGTACAAGAAGTCCTCACTGCTTCCTGTGTTAAAATTAGAACTTAGGCCGATCACAAATTCATCTGTAATGCGGTAGCGCAAGTTGGCGTTCCCCCGAATATATCTATTGTGGACGCCGCTTCTGTAGCCATTTTCCTGTACAAAGTAACTACCCAGCACCATATCTAGTTTTCCAAATTTTTGGCGATGCGCAAAACTTGCCCCGAAATCATGCGGCTGGGTTTGCGGCCTCCACCAAACTACACTGTCTCTCTCCGGTTTCATGTAATAGGTGATGAAGCTAGAAAACTCTGTTTCCGGTTCAGATTTGGCGAAAGCCGTTTTCACGTTAATCACTCCGTTAAGGGCAGAAGAACCATACAATGCGGAACCAGCTCCTTTCAAGATTTCCACTTGATCAATATTCTCCATAGGGATATCGTTCCAACTAGGGTTACCAGCATCTCCAGCCAATGCAGGGATGCCATTAATCAGCAATAGAACCCTAGAGCCTGCACCATAAGAGTAGCCAGACCCCCCTCGGATATTCGCTTGCCCATCTATAATAGTAACCCCTGGCACTTTTTCCAGCACATCATCTACGGATGGCGAAGCGGTATTACTACTCAATTGGGAGCCAACGACCTCTATCGTACCGATAGCCTCCATGATGGACTTGGCCTCTCCTTTTTCTGTGGTAATAATCAACTCATCCAGCAGTACACCGGAGGAAAGATTTACATCCAAAGTTGCCCCGCTGTCATTAATCGTAATTTCCTTTTCCCAATCTGCATATCCAACAAAACTGATCAGTATCTTATGCGTTCCAGGTGTAAGTTTTAATTCATAGCTTCCGTCGTACTCCGTAGTTGTTCCAGCATCCCCAACCCTTACGGTAGCACCGATTAAGGGCTCTGCGGACTCTTCATCTGTAATGACCCCTTTGAGGATAGCCTCTTGCCCTAACAATATATTAGTAGAAAAAATAACAAATAAAAAGCTAAAAAGCAATAGTTTAGTAGTCTGTTTGTTCATATAAAACGGTTTTGATAATAGTAAATTTGTTTTTACCCTATACCAAATTTAGGGTTTTGTTTTTGAATAATTATTCTTTGGAATGTTATTTTTTAATGAAAAATAAATGAGCAGGGCTTTTTTCACCAAATATTATTAGGTTTCATGCTGCAAAAAATCACATAAAAAGGTTAGGGCTTGTTAAGATTTTTCTCTTAACAAGCCCTAAATGAGGTAGACTCAATAAATTTGAGTCATTTCTGATAAAATGCTGCAATTTGGGATAACTTGAAGCGATTCCCTACATTGTCCCTCTAAATTAATCGCATCCCAGGTCATTTTTCGCCATAGGGTCATTAAATGGAAAGCACAAGCCTGACGGTAAATTCCTTGGTTCATACCGCTTAAGGTTGGGATCATACAGGGCATTTTCGATAAAATTCGTCAGGTCTTCCACTTCCTGCTCGGAAAGGCTGAGAGGTTTAAATGCCGCGGATAATCGTTCTGCTGGAACATTTCTATTCTCCGCAACACCAGCATTTTTATACTGAACCACATCCTTGATAGAACGGAAGCTACTACCGTGTCCATAAAAAGGAGAATCTTTGAGGTTATATAGTTGTGGCACCTTAAAAGCATAATTATCCGTTTCTCTCCCAGTAAATCCACCACGACCAAGATTGGCAGAACTTTCCAAAGATGCCCCGAAAATCTCCTCCCCACAGCTATACAGATCATTCATGCCATAAGCCTCAAAACGCATCGACGCCAAAGAAGGGCCAGCGTGACAAGAAGCACATTCCGCCTTGGAGAAAAAGACCAGTGCCCCTCTTTTTTCCGCCTCCGACATGGCAGTATGTTGCCCTTTCAACCAAAGCTGGAAAGGTGATTCATTCGCCAACAATGTTCTTTCATATGCAGCAATGGCCAATCCTGCATTGACCAATGTATACCTTTCGGATTCCTCTTGCTCGGGGAAAGCCCAATCAAACATTTCCTTATAAGCAGAGCTACGGATAAAGTCCATATCTAGCCCCAGCCGATGCACTTCTAACCCTGCAATAGCTTGAGTTTCAATACCTTGAAACCCAAGATGATTTTTAGCAATTGGCGTACCCTCTGCCCACTTCGTCTCTGTTCCGATATTGTCTCCACTCGCACCAAACTGTCCGTTCCAAAGCATCAGTTCCTGATAAGCGGTATTCAAAGCAGCTGGGCTTCGAATGGGTTGCACATCCAGGGCTTCTTCCGTGTAAAGCATACTACGGATTCGACCTTCACCATTGTGACCAAAACCGAGACCGCCATCCCCGATACCTTGCACGCGAGATGCCTGAAAACCTGCATCCGCGAAATGGCAAGAAGCACAGGAATAGGTTTTCATACCGCCTTCTTTCTCTGCATGAATAGCGATACCTGTTTCATGAAAAAGCATTTTACCCAATGTAACTTTCTCCGTAGTTATCCTGTTATTTGGATCTTGTGGGATATTATTATAATCATCGCTACTTGGCATCCTAAAATAGGCAAGCCCTTGCCCATCGGAAGCGGCTTCTATGGAGGCTTCCAGCTCAATATCCAAATCAACATCTTTATCTTCTTTCTGGCATGCGCTTGACCCCAGGAGCAAAGCTCCCAATAAGAAAAACTGGTAAAATTTTATCATCTCTATTTATAAAATTTAAAAAAGTATGCAGTACGCTATGCGAGACAGTAGACAAGACTAGGCACAGGGGTACATACTCAGGGTTTGAAAAAGTAACTGCAAATAAGAAAGTGATTGGAGGGTGACAACACTACCCGTAAATACCATGTTTATAAGGCTATAAACGGTTGTCATCAAACTAATTTCTACATAGCATAGGGGAAGTCATTCGATTCGAGTTAATGATTCGAATGAAAGGGGAAGATTTTACTACTGGTACTCGGGGTTGATTAATTAAGGATAAACATTTTAATTCAGGAGGGATCTACATAAAATCAATCACTTTAGAAAGTCAAGATGTAATATAAGGGGTAAGAGGGACGTAACATCAAAACCATCAATTTTATTTATCAGAATATAATTTCAATAAGTGACATAGATTTTTGTAAAATTAAAACGCTAACCGTTATGTTTCCTAGAAAAACAATAACTGTGCCTGTCTAAAAAACTAACTGTAACTAAACGCTACGGATATCGTATGAATTACCCAGATTCCAGTTAGAAATTGAGTATAAAAAATCAATATTTTAAGTGGTAAACCGTATATTTGCACCACAAAATTGAACATAAAATTGTCGAAAAAAGAGAAAACCAGCAAACCAACAGGTAAGATAACGCCTTTGATGGGCCAATACTTTAAAGTAAAAGCCAAATATCCGGATGCCATATTGTTGTTCCGTGTAGGAGATTTTTATGAAACCTTCGGAGATGATGCAGAAACCATCGCCAGAACTTTAGGTATCGTACTGACCAGCCGCAATAATGGCGGTAGCAAGATTCCACTCGCCGGATTCCCATATCATTCTTTGGACACTTATCTCCCCCGATTGGTCAAGGCTGGATTCAGGGTGGCCATCTGTGAACAATTGGAGAAACCGTCTAAGGAAAGGAAATTGGTCAGGCGAGGGGTTACCGAGGTGGTTACGCCAGGTGTTGCCATGAATGATAAGTTGTTGGATCACAAATCCAATAATTTTTTGGCAGCCGTTCACTTTGGCAAAAAGGACAGATATGGCCTTTCTTTCCTAGATATTTCCACCGGAGAATTTCTGGTATGCGAGGGAGATGCTGCTTATATAGACAAGATGCTGCAAAGCTTCAACCCAACGGAGGTGATTTACCCCAAACCTAAAAGCAAATCTTTTGAAACAAATTTTGGGACAAAACTCTACACTTATCCACTAGAAGATTGGGTTTTCACTTTTGACTTTGCAAGGGAAAAACTCATTGAACATTTTGAGGTAAACTCCTTAAAAGGCTTTGGGGTTGACACGATGGAGTTGGCGCAAATTGCTGCCGGAGCTACCTTGCATTATCTGGCTTCCGCCGAACAAAAGAACCTGAAACACATCAATAATATTGCTCGTATCCAACCAGATGCATACGTATGGCTGGATCGATTCACGATTCGCAATCTGGAGTTGGTGCACAGTCCACATGAGTCGGGTGTACCCTTGATTACGATACTGGATCAGACCATCTCCCCTATGGGAGCAAGGTTGATGAAAAAATGGATCGTCTTGCCCTTGAAGAAAAAGCAAGCGATAGAGAGACGGCAAAATATTGTTGCATTTTTCGGGGAACAGGAAGCACTAAAAACCGATATAGAAAAATACATTCACCAGATTGGGGATTTGGAACGGTTGGTTTCTCGGGTTCCTGTAGGCAAAATCACGCCTCGGGAAGTAGTACAGTTGAAAAAAGCGCTGCGAGCCATTGCCCCCGTAAAAGAATTACTGGAAAAAAGTGAGGATAAAACATTGCTAAAAATTGCGGAAGGGTTGAACCCTTGCCAGACGCTTTGTGAGCAGGTTGATAAAGAGATCGTTGCGGAACCGCCTGCAAATCTCAATAAGGGTGGCGTAATTGCCGATGGGTTTTCTGAGGAACTGGACGAGTTGCGCCACATCGTTTCTAATAGTAAAGAAATCCTTTTAGACATCCAGAAAACGGAGGCAGAACGCACCGGGATTGCCAGCTTGAAAATAGGATTCAACAATGTGTTTGGCTATTATCTGGAAGTAACCAATAAATATAAAAATCAAGGATTGGTTCCGGAGCATTGGGTACGCAAGCAAACCTTGACGGGATCAGAAAGATACATTACGGATGATCTGAAAAAACTGGAAGCTAAAATTCTCGGTGCGGAAGAGAAAATCTTGCTTTTGGAAGTCCAGTACTTTGAAAAGTTGGTTATGGACATGGCTGATTATATCCAACCTGTTCAACATAATGCCAGCTTGATTGCTCGTTTGGATTGCTTGATTGCTTTTGCCAATGTTGCTAGGAAGCACAATTATTGTAAGCCAGCGATTAATGACTCTTTGATTATTGACATCAAAGATGGTCGCCATCCGGTTATTGAGCATCAATTACCACCAGGCCAGACATATGTCCCCAACGATGTTTACCTCGACAACAACGACCAGCAAATCCTCATGATAACCGGCCCAAACATGGCGGGTAAATCGGCTATCCTCCGGCAAACTGCCCTCATTTGCCTTATGGCACAAATGGGTGCTTTTGTCCCTGCGAAGGCAGCTTCCATTGGCCTTATTGACAAGGTGTTTACGCGGGTTGGTGCGTCGGATAATATTTCTTCTGGGGAATCTACTTTTATGGTAGAAATGAATGAGACGGCCAGCATTATGAATAGCATCTCGGAGCGGAGTTTGATTTTACTGGATGAAATCGGTCGGGGAACCAGCACTTATGACGGGATTTCGATTGCTTGGTCGATTGCGGAATATTTGCATATCAATCAGGCCGCAACGCCGAAGACGCTTTTTGCAACCCATTATCATGAGCTGAACGAATTGGCTAATAAATTTCCTAGAATCAAGAATTACAATATTGCGACAAAAGAGGTTGGACAGAAGGTCATTTTTCTAAGAAAACTAGTGGCAGGCGGCTCCCATCATAGCTTCGGTATTCATGTGGCCAAAATGGCTGGGATGCCCCAAAGCATTGTTAAGCGTGCCCAAGAAATTTTGGGGCAGCTCGAACAGAAAACGATTTATAACAAAAAACAGGCAAATGGAACGGCGGAAAAGCTTCGGGCTATGCCGGCGGAGAATTACCAGCTGAGCATATTTGAACAAAGTGATCCGCAGGCAGAAAAACTCAAGGCGCTGTTAAAAGATTTGGATATCAATAGTATGACGCCGGTGGAGTGTATGCTGAAATTGAATGAACTGAAGGATTTGTTGAAATAAATGCAAAACCCCGTAGAGCC
>JAHDGC010000131.1 GCA_020627865.1 Saprospiraceae bacterium
CTGTCAGTTGCTTTTTTATCTGCTGGCCTTTATAGGTTATATCATGGAAAAAAAAGCGATCAAATTCAAGGCTTTTTTCGTGCCTTACTATTTCTGCGTGATGAATTATGCGGTTTATGCGGGTTTTCTCAGATTTATTAAAGGGTCTCAATCTGTCGTTTGGGAAAAAGCAAAAAGAGCAGATGGGGTTGCCTCTAATTAGGATAAAGTGGAGTAGGCTAGATTATTTCTCCTAACTCTAAGGAATTATCAATATAATATCTATCTTTCTTGCTTAAACTTAATTTTAATATACAGCAAGATGCGATTTTTATCCTTTTTCTTTGTTCTTCTTTGTAGTACAGCGACTTTTGCCCAAGAGGCTGAAAAAAATGACTGGGAAAATCATGAAGTACTTGGTCGGAACAAGGAGAAACCTCGAACAGATTTTTATACTTACGATAATCAGGAGCAGGCTTTGGCCGGTATCCGAGAAGCTTCTTCTAGATTTAAATCGCTTAATGGGAACTGGAAATTTAAATGGGCAAAGAACCTGTCAGCATCTCCTGCTAACTTTTTTGAAACCAGCTATAACGATAAAAATTGGGACGAAATTCCCGTTCCTGGAAATTGGGAATGCTATCCTCAAAGACAAACAGGGAAGGCATATGATTATCCTATCTATCTAGACCGGGCGTATCCCTTTGAAGCTGCTTGGCCCAATATCCCCGAGGATAATAATCCTGTTGGATCCTATCGTACCTCGTTTGACTTGCCCGCCGGATGGAAAGACAAATATGTTTTCATCAACTTCGGGGCGGTGAGTTCTGCATTTAATCTCTGGATCAATGGAGAAAAGGTAGGGTATTCTCAGGGATCAAAAACACCTGCCGAATTTAATATCACACCTTTCTTAAAATCAGGAAAAAATATCGTAGCCGTTCAGGTATTCCGCTGGTCGGATGGTTCTTATCTGGAGAGCCAAGATATGTTGCGCTTGTCGGGGATAGAACGTGATGTGTATCTTATGGCTCGACCTGCTGTTTGCTTGCTGGATTTTACTATTATGAATGGTCTGGATGAAACATTGGATATCGGGGAATTTTCTGTGGAATTATTTATCCGTAATTTATCCGATGTAGATGTACGGGATTATCGTTTGTTGATTGATGTATTCCAGTACAGAAACCCTAAGAGAGGATTGTATTCCTTGAGTAAGCCTTTGCCGATAAATAGGCGATATACTCGTCGGATTGTAGCCAAGCAATTTCTTCGTGGACCTGATTTATGGTCGGCAGAATCGCCTTCACTGTATACCCTTTCCATGCAAATTGTCAATGGAGCAGGTGAACCATTGGAAGCCGTTACCTATGATTTTGGCTACCGGCAGGTGGATATAAAAGATGGGCAACTTATCGTCAATGGGAAGGCGATTACTTTGCGTGGGGTAAACCGATTTGAAACGCATCCCGAAACGGGGCATATTGTCAGTAGGGAAACGATGATTGAAGATATAAAATTGATGAAATCCAACAATATAAATGCAGTTCGATGTAGCCACTATCCAAACGATCCGGAATGGTATAGACTCTGTGATGAGTATGGTATCTACGTGATTGATGAGGCCAACTTGGAGTCGCAACCACTCGCTATGGATGAAGCAACACAGTTGGGGAATGAGGAGCGTTGGGCACCGGCCTATTTGGACAGGATTCAAAGTATGTACGGTAAGAGTAAAAACCATCCCAGTGTGATCTTATGGTCTGTAGGGAACAGTGCCGGAAAGGGTAAAGTTTTGGAAGAGTGTTACAGATGGCTTAAAGATAAGGATTACATTCGCCCCGTGATTTATGAGTCTGCCAAACAAGAAGATTACACGGATATTTATTGTCCTAAGTATCCCCGGTTTGAAACCTTACAGAAATATGCGGATAGTAAACCCGAAAGGCCATTGGTTATGCTGGAGTATGCGCATGCTATGGGAAATTCCGTTGGTAATCTGGCAGATTACTGGGAGATCGTGGATGGTTCGCCTTATTTGCAAGGTGGCTTTATCTATGATTGGGTCGATCAGGCCTTGCTTTATAAAGATGATAATGGGGATGAATACTTTGCCTATGGCCATGATTATCATCCAAACATGCCTACAGATGGAAACTTCCTGAATAACGGTTTGGTGAATCCATATCGTGAACCGCATCCACATTTGCATGAGGTGAAAAAAGTGTATCAGCCTGTTGCCTTTAAAGCAATTGATATAAAAAAAGGAGCTTTTGAAATAGAAAATAAGTATGATTTTACGAATTTGGAAGAGTTGGATATTCTTTGGAGCATAACGGAAGATGGACAGGAAATTGTTGGAGATACGTTGTTGGGGGTTGCGCTTGTTCCAGGGGAGAAAGAAAAGTATAACATCGTTGTTCCGGATTTTGAAATGTCAGCAGGAAGTATTTATTTTCTAAAATTAATCGCTAAAAATAAGGTGGCAAAAAAAGGCTTAGTGGAAGGATATGTCGTAGCTTGGGAGCAGTTCGCATGGCCAGAGAAAGTTCCTAGTTTATCTTTTGAACCAGAAGAAGAAAATGTTGTGGCTATGAAGCGAAAAGGGGGGAGCTACAAAATTCAGGGAACAGATTTTGAAATTTTAATCTCGGAAAAAACAGGCTTGCTTTCTGGATACAGCTATAAGGGGCGGGCATTGATATTGGAGCCTCTAAAACCTGATTTCTGGCGTCCTCCAACGGATAATGATTTAGGAAATGGTATGCCTAGGAAGGCCAAAGTTTGGGAAACGGTTTTCGATCGGGCAATTTTAAATGGCATGGAAGTGAAGGAAAAAGGAGAAGCAAAAATAGTGTTAGAAGCGCACTATGATCTCGATACATTGGGTGTGAAATATGATATTCGCTATGCTATATTTCCAGATGGAACTATTAAAATAGAGAACGAGTTGCTGCCGGGGGAGATGGTTTTGCCGGATTTGCCAGCTGTAGGGATGCAGGTGCGATTGGTGAACGATTTTGATGAAATAACATGGTTTGGTCGTGGGCCACAAGAAAGTTATGCTGATAGAAAAACGGGAGCAGCAATAGATGTTTATGGAGATAAAATAAGCAAACAAGTACATCGCTATATCCGACCACAGGAAACAGGTAACAAAGCTGATGTTAGATGGTTGGCTTTATATGGAAAAGATACACCAATCCTACAAGTTGTGCACGTGAATGAACCTTTGAACGTAAGTGTCTGGGATGTGGGAACGAAAGACCTTGATTGTAAACGAGATGAAAATGGGAAAGCTATCGGAAATAAACATGGTGGCAAGTTACAAAGCAGGGATTTTATCACTTTAAATATCGATTACAAACAGATGGGTGTGGGCGGGGATAATTCGTGGGGTAGGCCAGTGCACGAAGCCTACAGGATTCCTTTTCAAGCCTATAAATATAGTTTTAGATTGGAGGTGAAAGATGATATGGATGCAGCGGCGAAAAGTAGAAAATTGCAGTATGATTAAATAGGTGGTTCAGTTAAATAAAATGTATACGGTTAAAGTTTGTTATGGTTGGGGCAGTCACTTTATGTTTTCGCTTAAAAACCGAAGCCCTACATCAAGACCATATCTATAATCTTTCATGATTGACTCTCGGGAATAACTTAATGTTGTACTTTTTAATTCCTTTTTGGGCGCAATTTGTTGAACAATCAAGTCCTCTGGCGGATTCGTGATGAAACGTAAAGCATCATTATATCTGGTATGGTAATTCCCAAAGGATTCTTTCAAGTGAGGTATATCGTTATAATAATAACTTCCAAACAAATCCATTAAACTCAAAGAATACTTAATATCTTTTGGCATTGTTCTTATAATCAATATTTTTTTAGCCCCATTTTCATAAGCCCACCTTACAGGTAATGGATCTCCGAAGCCGCCATCGAAATATTCAATGCCATTTATACTATGTCTGCCTTTTGTTACAAATGGTAATGTGCTTGAAGCAATCAAAATATCTAGCCAGCTATCCTTGGTCGGTTGAAAATAATGGGGTAATCCTGTATTCATCTCCGTTCCCACAAAATAGACTTCGGCTTCTTGTAAACGCTGTAAGGCTTTGTCCATTTCAAAGTGAACCCGTTCGTTCGCTACATGTTTAATCATATCAATATCCATATAGCTTTTGGTGTCTAAGATTCGGGATACTTTGACAAAATTTTCATCTGTTATCAAGAATTTAATGGCAGCGATATGTTGTCTATACTGATTACTTAAAAAATAAGAGCAGGCTATAGAGCCGCCTGAAATTCCGATGTAGGAATTAAATGGATTGTATTTTGCAATCATGAAGGTGTCCAGTACGCCAGCCGTGAAACCTGTTTTAAATCCTCCACCTTCTACTATTAAACAATGCTTATTCATTCGTGTTTTGTTCTTTATCCTTTTTGAAAAAGGCAATAACAGATTTTACAAAAGCAGTAATCCGATCCATGCTTACAAACTTCCGATCATTCATGGCTTGGAACGTGAGTATCATCCCAATGGGTAAAAGTGTCAAACAAGGTATCCACGCGGCAAGGTTTGCACTCATGACTTGTTGTTCCGCAAACTTTTTACAAAAGATGGTCATCACCATGAAAAAGATAAAGAAAATAATTGCAATGAGGATGGGGTAGCCAAATCCACCTTTCCGGACAATGGCACCCATCGGTGCACCGATAAACAGAAATACAATACAAACTATGGCCATACTATATTTCAGGTGCAGCTCATAAACATGTTTTATCCGTTTGTAATTGATCCCTTTGAGTGATCTGTTGGTTGATTGTAATTGGCCATATATATTCCTGATTGTGGATTCTGACTTCGTGGAAATTTTCCGGTGTTCTTTAACGGGGAGTGTTTCCAAGAAACTATCATAACAATATAATTCCTGCTGAATATCTTGCTTGATGATTTTAGGCGTATGCACCCTTTTTTTGATTTTTTGTTTGTCAAGTTGCTGCTTACTAAATGATGTATTTTTAGGAGGCGCTTTATTTACTACTTTTTTAGGCTGAGCTGTTTTTTTTGCCTCTTTTTTGTCCTCAGTTTTTTGTCCTTTTTGATTTTTATTTTCCGTTCCCTTTTTTGCTGTTTCAGTTTTACCCTCCTTCTTTTTATCTATTTTAACAAACTTTTTTCTATCCTGAAAATAGTTGTTCATATAAGTAGAAAACTCTTCTCTTTTACCCTGCAATTTTAAATCAATGGAGTCTATGGCAACACGAAGTTGTGCAATACTCAACATGGTTTGATGCGATTGGAAAAGTTCTTCGTTTGTCCGCTTCATTTCAAACTGACTCAGATCAAAAACCTTGTTCCATTCCTTGAATTTGGTGCGCATAAAAGGATAAGTTTTATCTTTTCCCTTTTTGTCTTCCGTCTCCTGATATTGGTATCCGTCATATAAATTCATGACAAAAAATTGCTTGTCATCTGTGGTAAACATTTCCCCCGTCTTAGCGGTAATCTGGCTCAATCTTCCCTTGTGGTAGCTATTGTGGTCGTAGATCAAAACATCCTCAATGGATTTATTGTCCTCCAATTTTTTACCGATATGGATAACGAAGCCTTTAAAATCATAATTGAAAATGCCTTCCTCCAGACTCAGTGTCGGTTTGGATTTTCTAATATCATAGAGACGCGATTTAAATTTTAAATTCGCGTATGGAATAATGTAATTTGAGCAGAGGTAGGAGAAACTGGCAATAAAGGAACACAGCAAAACGAGTGGAAGCATGGTTCTTAACAAAGAAACACCAGCCGATTTTATGCTGGCCAATTCATAGCGTTCCGCGAGATTGCCCATGAGCATAACAGAGGAAATCAGCACTGCTATAGGAAGTGCCATTGGAAAGAGAGAAATAGACAAATAGAAAATTAGTTCTGTGATGAGCCACAGCCCCGTACCTTTTCCAATAATGTCATCTATATATGTCCAGAGGAATTGCATAATCAGGACAAATAGTGCAATGAAAAAGGTTACGATAAAAGGAGGGATGAACCCAAAAAAGAGGTAACGGTCTATTTTTTTCACGAAAGATGTTAATTATGCTCCAGCTAAATATTTAAAACGCCAATTTACGGTAAAAGAATATGAAAAGTCAAGATTTTACCGTAAAAAGGCATTTTATTAAAAAAATGAGCATAAAGGGTACCAGAATTTTCCTTACGAATTAGGAAAACCATTGGGTGTTGATATGACACTAAAATTGGGATTCGGGGGCGATTTTTTTATAGAAACGTTTATCTTAGATTTTAAACGATCCAAAAAGCGGTTAGAATTCAGGTTAGAGATTTGATTGTGATCTGCGTTTTTCATGAGTTGATTTCTTGTGAAATTTAAAAACTGCGGAATACTTTCAGGGGATTTGTCTCTAGAACGGCTGCAATCTATAACTAATTGTTCAGAATTCCACCATGAATTACGTTAAAATTTCAAAATAAAGTATGGTATCATAAGTGAAATTACGAAATTATGTTATGTATAAACAACCTCATAATGAATTGAATGTAAATATAGGTAATGTGTAATTGCCGGACAACCAATTTGCCGATAATTTTCATTTATTTTATAAAAGGTAATTTTTTTGTAGTCAAAATTGCTAGAAAATACCCTATTTAGGGTAGAAAAATTGGGTGTTAGAAATGGTATTTCTGAATGAATTCTCCATATAAATCCATGTAAAATTAAAATATTTTAATACCGGCTGTAACTTTTCTGAAATGGCTTCGTCTTTTTGCTGAAATGAACCTTGAAGAATTTAAACATATCATTTTTCCTCATAAAAACAAACTTTATCGGTTTGCCCTACAGATCGTGGGCAATACCGTTGAGGCGGAGGATGTCGTACAGGAAGTGATGATTAAAATGTGGAATAATCGTGGTGAAATTAAAGAACTAAAAAGTATAGAGGCTTGGTGTATGAAAATGACCCGTAATTTATCTATAGATAAAACCCGATCGAAACATCGAAAAGTGGGGATCATTCCGGAAGGGATGGATTATCAGGAAACGAGTGTTTCTCCATATAAGCAAGTGGAACTCAACGATACGGTAAAAAGGATGCGATCTTTCATGGAAACTTTGCCGGAAATACAAAAAAATGTTGTTCAGATGCGGGATATTGAGGGTTTAACCTATCAAGAAATAGCAGAGGCTTTGGAAATCCCCTTAAACCAAGTGAAGGTGAATTTATTTAGGGCACGAAAAAAAATAAAAACTTATCTATTAAATCATGATGCATATGGATTATAATAGTTTGTTGGAAAAATATTGGGAAGGAGAAACTTCTTTGGAAGAAGAAAAAATGTTGCGAGTATATTTTAATTCAACTGATGTTGCTCCTGATCTTATACTGTATAAACCTTTTTTCCTGTATCAGAAAGTGGAACAGGAAAAAACTTTGTCGGATAATTTTGAACAGGAATTGCTTGCTAAGATCGAATTGGAAGAAAAACCGATTGTGAAAATAAACCGTAAACAAAATGTTACTTATTACTTGTATAGGATCGCGGCGGCTTTGGCTTTGCTCTTTGGAGTTTGGTTTTTATTTAAACCTGTCGTTATAGAAACAGAACAAATTGCAGCCGTAGACGAAGATACTTTTGATGATCCAGAAGAAGCTTTTAATGAACTGAAAAGTGCCTTACTTTTGGTTTCCAGAAATTTTGAAAAAGGGAAATCTGAAAGTATGAAAGGCGTGATAAAAATTAATACACTGCGTAAAACTGTTAAGAAGTAATCAATTATTATGTGTTATTAATAATTTAATATGAAATATCTTATTGTAATAATCCTTATGGCAGGGGCCAGCTTGTCTAATGCACAATCTAATGCCATTTCTAAATATTTTGAACAATATGTAGACGATGAGCGCTTTACATCCGTTTTCATCAGTCCGAAAATGTTCCAGATGTTTTCCAAGCTAGAAATAGATGATGTTGATGACAAAGAAACCGAAATTATCTTAGATGTTGTCAAGGACTTGCGGGGGTTGCGTATTCTTACGACAGAGATAGATGCGAAGGCATTCTATAAAGAAAATTGAGACTAAAGAATATGAAGTCCTGATGACTGTCCGAGATCAGGGAGGAGATAATGTTGAGTTTTTGATAAAAGATGAAGGTGATGTTATTAAGGAGCTGTTGTTGTTGGTCGGAGGAGATGATGAGTTTGTTTTACTTTCCTTTGTCGGGAATATAGACCTCCAAAAAATTTCAAAATTATCAAAATCTATTGATGTGAAAGGGATGGAACATCTGGATAAAATTGAGGAAGAGAATAGGGAAGAGGAAGGACATGAAAATGAGGAGAAATAATTTCAAAATGAAAAAAGTAAAACCAATGAAAAATCTATTTATCTTGTTTATATCTATGTTGGCTTTTTCCATGAGCATGGAAGCTCAAACATTTAAAGTCAATAGTTTTTATCAGGAATATCGCCAGTATGAAAATACGTTTAGCCTTACCTTACCAGGATGGCTGATGAGACTTGGTGCTGGCATTGCGAAAAAGCATGTGGCGGAGGATGATGTCGCAAGGGAAGCATTGAGTTTGGTAAAGAATATTCGAAGAATGAAATTAATGGTGGTTGAAGATGCCAATCCGATTTCAAATGAAACCTATCTGAACATGATTCAACATTTGGATAAGCATGCTTTTGAGCGGTTGATTTCTGTGCACAGTGATGGCACCCATGTTGATATTTTGGTGAAAGAAAAAAAAGAAAAAATCCGTAATTTAATTGTACTGGTGCAGGAAGACGATGAATTTGTTTTTCTGAGTTTAAAAACGAAATTGAAGTATGAAGACTTGAATAAGTTTATACAAGCTGTTATGGATAGTAAAGACATTCCTGTTAAACAAAAGAACTTGCCAAGAGCCTGAAAGTATACTGTTATGATTTGTGTGTAAAGCACTGAAAACTTTTCCATTAACCATATTATTTTTTTACGAAATCACTTATGGGAACTCCTGTAAGCAGGGGATACCTTTAAAAAAACAATTATGAAAAATTATTTTGTATTATTGCTGATGTGTGCATTTATTGTTGTGGGAAATGCGCAGAATGAACACCTGGAAAAATTTTGTGACCAATATGATGCCTTGGAAGATGTATTTCATCTGAAATTGAGTGGAGGCATGCTCAACCTTGCCATCAATGAAGAGGATACCGAAAAAGATTTGTTGGAAAGAATTTCCGCTGTCCGAATGTTGTTTATGGGAGAGGCAAAGACCGCACATTTGAGTGAAGTGAAGCAATTGGAAAAGCAACTGAAAAAATCAGATTATGAAGACCTGATGCACATTAAAGATGAGGGAACGAAACTCGCTTTCATGATTCGGGAAAATGAAACCCATATCACGGATGTTTTGTTATTGTTTAAGGATGAGGCATCCTTCGGGATAATCAGTGTCGAGGGCTTGTTTAAATTTAGTGACCTCAACGATATTGATATTAATGTGGAAGGGGGGAATTACTTCAAGAAGATTCCGAAAAAACGGAAGGATATTCCTAGGGCGTAGTCTGGATTTTTAAATGAAAAACCGTAGATACGCGATGCATCGTGTATCTACGGTTTTTATTATATTCTAATGATGCTGCTCCGCACTTTTCGGTTCTATAACCTCATTAATGCTAGGCGCTTTCCATTTCTCATATCCTATCGGTTTGTGCTCTGCTGTACGGATAGATTCTCCGGATCGACGCTTATCGTAAATCATTGCAGCAGTCATAATGAGGCTGGTACCAATAATGATGAATAACAAGATTCCAGCTTCAAATCCAGCAATTTGTGCTTCTTCTGGAATAGCGTAAAATAAAAGGATCGTGATCAATCCACGTGGCGCAATGTAGAGTTGCGGAATGATGTCTTTGCCCATAAAAATTCGTAAAAGCACAAAACGAATCACGTAAATGGAAATAATAATCAAAAGGCTAACGATGGCAACATTTAAGTTTGCCAAGGAAGCTAGAGAAATTGTTAATCCAAAAATAACAAAGAAAAAAGTCCGTACAACGAAGGCCGTTTCCATCGTAATGACATGTAAGCCTTCATAAATATGTTTGGCCTTTCTAAGATCGAGCCACTTCCCGAGCCAGCCCCGGAAGAACAAGCGCATATTGGCAATCAGCAAACCAAACACCAGGATAATAATCAGCGAAGAAAGGTGCATTTTTTTGCCCAAGGCATATAGCAAAAGCAAGACCGCGATGAGCAAAAATAGTTTGGTATGACTTTTTATTTTCTGGAAAATCAGCACAATCATGTAACTGGCCACCAGCGAAATGACTATTGTTAACAATGTGTTTCCAACGAAACCCGTAACGCCAGTGGAGTGTTCTTCGTGCAATTGTCCCGTAAGGAAATAGAACATCATAATCCCCATAATGTCGGAGAAGGTACTTTCATAAATATGAAACTCTTTCTTATGTTCGCTAAGTCCCGTAACACTTGGGATAATAATTGCACTGGATAAAATCGACAATGGTGTAGCATAAAGCCACGCGGCACTCATGCTCATCCCGTCAATAAATTGATGCAAAATCAAGGCCGCTATCCAGGTGGACAGCAGCAGCCCCACCAGTGCGACGGTAAAGGCTATACCAATAGGGACGAGCTTTTCCTGTTTGAGTTCCAGCTCAAGCGCGGCTTCCAGTACGATCATGATCAGTCCGACAATGCCGAGCACTTCCAGTAGGGGGAAAAAGTTGATGTTTTCTCCACCGACAGCATCCAAGCCAAATTTTAAAACGATACCCAAAACAATGAGCATCAATACGCTCGGGATATTAGTCCTTCGAGCCAGCTCCCCGAAAAAGAAAGAAAAAATCAGAATGGTAGAAGCTGCAATAATGATATTATAGGAGGATAAAATTTCCATATGTTGTTTGATTAATTTTAATTTGCGTGTTCACAAGTATATCCAGATTCATTGATAAGGATGATCAAATCGTATAGATGACTCTTGCTTTTTACGTGAACATTGATCTTAAAAGTATTATTTTCTGTGTTTTTTAAAGGTGTAATTTCTGTTTTGTAATTCCAATCTACATAAGGGGTCATGACCAATAAATCCATCAAGTTTTTTTGTTCATGAATGATGCTGTTCTCACCTTCCGTTTTACGAACCACGAGTTGGTGAAAGCCGCCCATTTGTTTGCTGGAAGCTAGGGTGTAGCCTTCTGTAAGCAATTTGTTGTACGGTAAGATGTGCACACCATCGTCGGATTTTAATTTTAGATGCCGACGGCAAACTTCACTTATCGTTCCTTTTGCATCTTTTACAGCAATTTGGTTGCCAGATACCAGGTTGGCATCAAAACGAAGCAGGAACCCACTGATATAATTTTTAAGGTGTCCAAAACTGAACATTACAAACAAGAGTATCAGTAAGCCATGAAATGAGGGGTTGATTAAAATAAAAATCCCAGTAAGTATAAGTATTGACACCGGTTCATAAATGAGCAATATTTTAGAGAGAATGCCTTCTGAAAAATGAAGAGTGTTTTTGGGGAGTTTAATGTTATGGATGACGCCATAAATAAACTGCAGCACCATAAAAAGTGCGAGTAGGCAAACTGCAGCCAGCAAAAAATTGCCCCAGTTAAATTGTATGTTTAATAAATGATCCATGAAAATGAATTTTGGTATCGTGACTTCGAAGCTAGTGGTTAGCTTCAAGCTAACCACTAGCTTCGAGATTTAAGAGGTTAAGTATCTGTGCTGTTCCAGTAGTTTTCCAACTTCTGTCGAAACATTTCCCTTGATTTCAAGGTCGCCATTTTGGTGCCTGTGAAGCAATCCCAAGTTGATAAGCCTACGGACAATGGCACTATATTTTTCTTTAAATGGTGATCCAAATAATTTACTCAACCGATATTCATTGGTTCTCTTTTCCAGAAAAATCGTTTTCAATAAAATGGCATTATCGGGCCGGATAAAATCTGGCATGATATAATTTTCAGGCATTTTGAAACGCACGTTTTCCCCTTTATCTGGTTCTATGGCCGTTACCCAAAGATAAAGCGCTTCTCCAATATTACCATCAGCAAGGTTGTACACTTCTTTGGTCAACTTATTGAAAGTCGTAGCACTGATTTCTTCCTCCTCCTT
>JAHDGC010000132.1:0-10860 GCA_020627865.1 Saprospiraceae bacterium
ATAGAGATTATAGATAACAAGACAAATCCGGACACCAAATTGATGCAGTTTTATAATGGTATCCGAGAAGGAAAATTTGAAACGGATGAGGATGCAAAAAATTATTTGTATCCTGATGCTAGTGATAGCAATGCGTACTATAAGTTAAAACATATCTTGAGGGAACGCCTCTTCAATACTTTATTTTTTATTGATGCTAAATCAAGTAAGCATAGTGATATTCATAATGCGCATCTTAATATCCAGAAAGTTACGAGTTTGGTTCAGATTTTACTAACAAAAGGGCTTAAGCAAAATGCCATTTACATGGCAAAGAAAGGATTGAAAATTGCTGAAAAATATGAATTCACGGAAGAACAATTAATCTTAGCTCGTCTGCTGAGATTTCATGATGCAACATTGTCCGGTCAACAAAAGAACTTTGAACAATATGACCATATGGTAAATGATTTGACAGAACTGCTCCGATGTGAAGTGAAAGTTGAGGGATTGTTTTTCCAGATTTTAAGTCTATATGTTAACAATAAATCTACAAAACCTTTTGTTTACAATAAGGCAACGGAATATCTTGATGTCCTTGAGGCATATAAACCAGCGAAACCATCAGCAAACTGGATTTATCACTATGCTATGATTCATGTCGCAAAATTCATGAGTGTTAATAATTATGGGGAAGCCTTAGCCATTTGTGATGATGCTTTGGCAAAAATACAGGCCTTTGGATTTAAGCATACCAAATCAATTATAAATATGTCTTCTCAGGCTATTACTTGTTGTATACAACTTCGTTTATATGAAAAAGGCGAAAAAAATATTATGCTTGGTTTGGCAACTATCCCGCCTGGAATGTTTAACTGGTTTAAATATAAGGAACTTCATGTGACACTTTGTTTTCATACCCAACGCTATGCAAAAGCATGGGATATTTTTAATGAGACAGTATCGCATAAGAAGTTTAAACAATTGCCGGAAAGTATCCGTGAAGTTTGGAAAATATACGAAGCTTGGTTGCATTTTTTTAGAGAGGCTGGGAAAATTGATGTAGATGAAAAAGAAGAAGTGAAAAGGTTTAGAATATCCCGTTTTGCTAATGAAGTCCCCATTTTTTTTAAGGATAAACGTGGGCTAAATGTTCCCATTCTTATTGCTCAAATAGCCTTGCTTTTGCAACAAAAAAAATACAACGTGGTTATTGACCGGATGGAAGCCATCGAAAAATACAAGGATCGTTATCTGGATAAAACCCACAATTTCCGGAGCAATGTTTTTATCCGCATGTTGCTTGTTATTCCTAAAGTTGATTTTCGGAAAAAATTGGTTGTTGAAAAAACAGGAGAGGAACGGCTTATGTTAGATGAAGTGTCCATTGATCTTGCTAATCAAAGTGCGGATATAGAAATTTTACCTTATGAAGATATTTGGGAAGTGCTACTGGAACAGTTGGATTGATTTTGTATAAAAAAACGTAGAGTCGCAATGCATTGCGACTCTACGTTTTTTAAAAAAGCCGCAATTATCCTCCCCGGATTAATGCGGCTTCATTTACTTTCGTAAAAAATGATGTGGGTCGATTACTTTTAATCAACCGACATCAAAGCTTAATTAGAACATTTACAATACTTCCTACATCTTTTGGTTTTTGAGATGCGGATTTATTTATTTCTTTAGAGGTTTTGGGGATCTAGGGGATAGCTTCAAGCTATCCCCTAGATTTTTATAGCTATACTTTCGTGAAATGTTAACTTGAATGAAGAAGTCAAGTCGTAATCTCTTTTCAGTTTTGAGACGTGAAAATAAAATAGAGCCGGTTCAACTGAAATTGAAAACTTCAGTATATACTCAAGACAGGTTTTGGAATATCTCGGGTATATGGGTTAAACCGGCTCATCGGTTTAGGGAAAATTGATGGAAGGATTCCGTTTGTTTTTTAGACACTTCATGCTTTGCTTTTGGGAAACAGAAGACATAGGTATCTTTCGGTTTTTGAGAAACGGATCATTAAAAGCAATTGATGTTTTGTATGTTTGGAATCTATATTCAGAAGTCAATTTTTAAACTGTTTCGGTTTAAAAACTTCCTGCATCGAGTTCGGTTTTTGAGATGCGGGGAGAACTGATTCCAAGTGAATGTGTTTACAATTTACGATCAAAAGCATTTAATAACTCAAGCCATTCAATTGTGCAATGATTGTTTAGTTTTATACAAGTTAATATGGATTGCAAATGGCATCATGTAATCGGTTTGGGAAATGTCACTTGCAATGAGCCTACCTGTATTTCAGGTAGGAGAAAAAAAGGGCGGTTTCAAAGAGAGACTTTACCCTGTTTGTACCAGCAACTTTTAACGGTTTTGGGAGAAAAGCTGCTAGATCAAACCGGCCCATCGGTTAAGGAATGTGGTTGAGAAATTGGGTTCTATTTATGGTGAAGGAAATTATCAACTTTGGGAATCGAAAATTTACCCTGTCTGCGTGAACTCGTCAGGCAGGCAACCACCAAATCGGTTTTGAGTAATCGGTTTTGAGCAAGAACCATCTTGAACAACCATCGGTTAATGAGAACGGTTGAAAATCAGGTTCCATTTATGGTGAAGGAAATTATCAACTTTGGGAATCGAAAATTTACCCTGTCTGCGTGAACTCGTCAGGCAGGCAGCCACCAAATCGGTTTTGAGTAAGAACCATTTTTAACAACCATCGGTTAATGAGAAACGGTTGAAAATCAGGTTCCATTTATGGTGAAGGCAATCGTCAACTTTGGGAATCGAAAATTGCCCTGCCTGCGTGACTTATCAGGCAGGCAGCCACCAAATCGGTTTTTAGTAATCGGTTTTGAGTAAGAACCTTTTTTAACAACCATTATCGGTTAAGGGATAATGATCTGTATATGAGTCAGCAAACTTTCTGCATCGGTTATCGGTTTTTGAGATGCGGGGCAAGAAGCTGTTTAAACTTAACACTTCGGGCTGAAAACGTCTCTTTTTCGATTATACGTCGTTACAAAAATACTCATTATGCTAAGGCATAACTCCGTTTTTTGCGCCTAGTCTAATCAAAAAATTGACTATTTTCATCACCAAAAGCTAATTTTTAACAGCTTCTAGTGAAAGTTGCAGTATCCAGATCATTTTTATAACAAAATAAATACATGATTTCAAAGTAGGAGCCGATTTATCTGAACGAAACTTTTTTCTAATTCAGAATATACGCAAGAACGGTTTTGGATTTTCTCGGGTATATAAACAACCGGCTCATCGGTATCGGGAAAATGGGAACATTAAAGATGTTCCAAGGGTTTTGGGAATTCAGGTTTTTGAGAAAAATATATTTACGAGTCTCATGAAAAATCAAAAGGGAGCCGGTTTGACTGGTTTTTGGATGTACCCACAAAAATCGGTTAGTATTGTAGATACGATCAAACCGGCTCTTAAAATTTAAAATCGAGTTAGGGATGCTTGTTAGTACTTTGTGTTTTCGAGACTAAAAGCAATTGCATGTTACAATTTGCAAAAAACAACATGCTCCTATTTAATATTGAGAATCACATGAAAAATTTCAAAAGAAGGCTGATTGCTTTTAATCAGCCGGGGGCATCAACAGGATTAAATCGGATTTGGGTTTGTAAAACTAAATTGAACTAAAGTCTGTTCAAAAGTAGATTTTGGGATAATCCTGTTGCATGCATAGCTCTTGAGCTATTGGGACAAATATGATGTCAAAAAAAACGGTTTACTGATCTTGTGTTTTGTTCGTTTGGTCAACTACTGAATCACTAGCTTGCCGGTTCCAAGTAAGTCACCTTTGCTACTAATTCTGAAAACATAAGTACCCGCTGGTAAATGCTTTCTGTTGAATTCAAAGGTGTTACTCCGATGGGTTTCTTTACGAACTAACTTACCCGTAAGGTCAAAAACATCAAAGTTAATATTGCTTGTCTGCTCAAGCTTAATTTCAAAAGTGCAACTTTCCGAGAACGGGTTTGGAAACGCTTCGATTCCTGAAAAACCCGGTGCTGGATATTCGACAATATTGGTCAACAATACATCTTGTAATTTTTCAACGATGGTATGTTTTATATTGTCAGACTTTTGCGGAGTCTCATATTGCAAATAAGTAGCAGCGCGGTTGATGACCATTGTCCCTGGGGCAAGGTTTGGTTTTTGAGCAATCCGAAATTTTACAAAGCCGATGGAATTGATCTCGTCTGCGCTGCTGCTAGGGAGCGAAATGTTATCGAAAGTGAATTTTACGATTCCATTATTGTAAACCGCGAAGTCATAAGGATGACTGCTTGCTCCTGGGCGAACACTGGTAATGTCCAGTTGTTCTGGAATAGTGTCGGTAAGCACTATTCTTGTAGCGGTAGTTAAACCAGTGTTTTGGAAATTAAGCTGGTACGTAATGTCCGTAGACTGGGCTATATAAAAGGTGTCTTGAATATAGCCTTTGGGATAGCCTTCTAAATACGATATGGCCAGAGAATTTGTATTTTCATGACAATCCACAGAGACAAACCAATCGGCGTCGTCTTCTGGGAATTGGGTCAATTCACCATAAATAGTTTCATTGGTTCCGTTGTTGCAACCTTCAACGGCAGCAGTAGGGTAGCTGTATCCGGGGTGTCCGTTTGATTGCTCTACAATCAGGCGGTAAGTGCTCCCGTTCGCGGGGATCGCTTCTAGGGTTTTGGTTTCGCCACTTTCTAGTGGGCCAATAGGGCCTTGTCTGTAAATTAAGTGGTCTTCAATAACGATGAAATTTTGATTTGGAGATAACATGTTGCCTTCTCCAATATTTTCAATTTGGAACCGGATAGAATCCAGATCACATTCGCCAGATGCGACTAGAGAAGAACCATCCCACGCTGGGTTTTCTTCCAGACAATTTAAATCTGGATAAATATGGGCTTCTACACAAGTGGCTTCTTGAATGTTCGCCTCACAAGATAATGTTGCTGTAAAGGTAAAAGCACCACAATCCAGTTCTGAAACATCATCTATAGGGAAAAGGTACTTGTTATCATCTTGAGCAATATAAAAAATAGAGGCATCTGTCAACGCTTGGTTTTCATCCAGAAAAATTTCAACATAAGCTCCGGTAGTCGTAACGGTTCCGTGATTGCAGTAATTGACATGGTAAACACTTTCTTCACAAGGTGTCGTGGCGTTTGTGGCCACATCAACTTCCATCAAAGCACATGGAATCTCAGCGTGGATGGCAAAGTCAATTTGCAAGGTATCATAAAAGGTGTCGAATGTAATGTTGTAATTGGATACACAAGCTTCCCAGTAAGAAGGGTTAACCAAATGTACATCATAAGCACCTGTGTCTACGAGGATGGAATAATCTCCATTGGTGTCCGAAGTTCCGTAGAAGGTTTGTTCGCCTTCTGCTACTATGATCCAGTCTTCGATACCGTTTTCCCCATTTTCGGCTATGCAGTTATGATTAAGGTCATTGTAAATATTGCCCTCAATGTAGTTGCTGTAAATATTGCCTAGACCGTCGGTTTTGATGAGGTAAATATCTGTATCGAAAAAGCTTATTTTCGTGAAATTACCTGTAATGATGTACCCACCGTCAATTGTAGGGCTTACGGCGTAACCAATATCGGCACTTATCCCGGCATAAGATCTGCCGTGATTTCTCATCCAGATTTCATTCCCGTCATCATCCGTCTTAATTAAGATCACATCACCGTTGCTGGTAGAAATATCGGATAATCCCGTTATGACAAATCCATTATCGTGGGTTTCATTGATGGAATATCCTATATCATCACTCGATCCTCCATATGTGTGGTAAGCAACAACATCGCCATCGCTGTTTATTTTTCTAAAGAAAATATCCCAGCCATTGTTGGTGGTTCCGGTAAAGCCCGTGACGACGAAATGGTTATCGTAAGATTCGGTAACAGCATTCCCATCATCAAAGTTGTTGTTGCTATCAAACATCTTAACCCATTCCTGATTACCGAGAATGTCGGTTTTGATAACCAGTGCATCGGTAAAAATCGTATTGTTGACCCTCGTGCTCCCCACGATTAAGAAACCATAATCGGAACTTTGTATCACATCGTTTCCATTATCGTTCATGCTGAAATCGTATGTTCTCTCCCAAACGATTTCTCCGTCAGCATCCAGCTTGATGAGGTAAGCGTCCTGATTGTCGAGGCTAATATTTTTGTTACCTGCAATAATGAATCCACCGTCAGCGGTATTGGCAATGGCAGATGCCTCGGCAGAAAAGACACTTATTTCCTGATTGAGTACTTTCCCCCAAACAAGGTCACCATCTTCATTTACTTTATAAACAACGATGAATTTGTTGGCATCAGCACCACCACCTTCTGTCCTCGTTCCAACAACGACATAGCTACCATCATCAGTGATGACCATGTCTTTCCCAAGTTCAAAAAAACTAGGATCACCGAAATAATTCAGCCATATCTTTTCGCCATCGGGATCGGTTTTAAGGATAAAAATATCTTCGTTGCTGCTGCCACAAATGGCATAACCTTCATCTTTGGTTTGTAAGACAGCCGTTCCTTCATCTGTTCCGCCATCTCCATATATCTTCTCCCAACCTTGAGCAGAAATATCTACAGCACAGGCCAAGACCAACAAGCAGGACAATACTGCTGTGGCTATTTGCCGGTTGATGACTGTATGGATAATATTTAAGTTCATTGGAAGAATTTTTATTTGTTTTTGGGCTTTAATCCCGATTACATTACAAATATCCAATACTTTCATTGAGAAAACAATTACATAATTACGCATTTGTTGAGCACTTTTTTTTGTTGAAAAATAAGTTTTATACGGTATTGGGTGTTTTTTTTATGTAAAATTAAGTATTTTGGGCTTTGAAAAAAAGCACAAATAATCGGTTTTGTTGAGTGTATATAATTTTTTATAAATTGAAAAAATCGAATTTAGTCAATATTTTAAGGGCTTGTTCTAAAAAAGAAGTAAGGGAATTTACCAAATGGTTGCATTCTCCGGTACATAATCAACGGGAAGATGTGATAAAATTGCTCAATTTCCTAATGGAAGACGATCATTTGTTAAAAGACGACTTTTTGGAAAAGGCATATGTTTTTCAACGGATTTTCCCGAAAGAGCCATATAATGATGGGAAAATGCGGCAGGTTATTTATTTCATGTCCAAATCCCTTGAAGAATTCTTGATTTATCAGGAGTTGCGTAGTGATGAAATGGCGGCGAAAATTGCCTTGGCGGGTTTTTTTCGGAAAAAGAAGCTGGATAAATCTTATAAAAAGACGATAAAGCTGATTGATAACATGATTGAGGCTTATCCTTACCGGAACCGTCATTTTTTCAGGAATATGTATGCTTTGCAAAACGAGCATTATGCCTACCAGAGCCAGAAAAGTCGTTCGGAAAGTTTAAACCTGCAAGAAACCTCTTCTACCTTGGACGAAGTATACTTGGCGGATAAGCTCCGGCAAAGTTGTTTCATGCAGGCGCACCAGAAAGTGTACAAGACCAATTATGATACTGGGCTATTGAGCGAAGTTTTGGAGTACGTCGAGAAAGGTAACTTTCTGGATATTCCTGCTATTGCTATTTATTATTATGATTACAAATCAAAAACAGAACCGGAGCAAGAAAGTCATTTTGAGCATTTGAAAAATGAGATCTTCCAGCATATCAGTTTGTTCCCGAAGGCAGAACAGCGAGACATTTATATGTTGGCCATTAATTATTGTATTGGGAAAATCAATTTGGGCAATGAAAAATACATCCGGGAAATCTTCGAGTTGTTTAAGCAGGGATTTGAGCAGAAAGCCTTGATACAGGACAACCAGATTTCGAGGTGGTCTTTTGGGAATGCCTTTACTTCTGGTTTGAAGTTAAAGGAGTTCGATTGGTTGGAGCATTTTATCAAGGAGTACGAACATTTTTTGCCGGAGGAATATCGGGAGGGAACAGTTCATTTTAGCTATGCCATGCTTTATAATGAGAAAAAAGAATACGATCAGGCCAAAGAACATTTATTAAAAGTAGATTACAAGGATATTTTAGTTAATCTCAATGCGAAAACTATCCTGATTAAAATTTACTATATCGAAAATGAAATCACGAGCCTAGAATCTTTGCTCGAAAGTATGCGGATTTACATCCAACGGAAAAAAGTAATGGGCTATCACAAGGCAAATTTTAAAAACATTATTCGTTTTACGAAAAAATTACTCCGGGTGGTCAATGGAAAACAAAAGGAAAAACTGAAGCTTGAAATTGAAGAGACCAATCCTTTGAGCGAGCGGGAGTGGTTGTTGGAGCAGTTGAGGAAGATTCGATGATGATTCCAAGAATGGGGAACCATATTGCCTAACATCATGCATGATTTGTGTCGGTCAGTTTTCAATTGTTATTTATTCAGTTTGATTTTTATGTGAGCCTCTAAGTTTTTAATGATTTATGAGTAGTTTTAGGATTACTTTTGTTCCAATATCGGTACAAAACGAATATCCAATACTTTTAAAATCATACCAATGAAATTCCGAAACATTTATGCCCTTATCACGCTATCGCTATTGTTATCCACAGTAGCTTTTTCTCAACAACTCAATTACGTTCAAGGAGAGATTTTGGTGAAATTAAAAAATGAAAATAAGGTTCGCCAGTTGGCCAACGATTTTCAACAATTTGATGGGGAACGGGTTAACATGAAGCTACACAAAAAAGTATCTGATCCGATGAATATCTATGCCTACACTTTTGATTGGCAGCAGATTGATGAAAATAAATTGTTAGAAAAAGTCCGTCGTCATCCGATGGTGGAGCTTGCTCAGTTCAATCATTTTGTAAACCTTCGGAATACGCCCAATGATCCGCAATTTGTCGATCAGTGGCAATACAACAACACGGGGCAAAGTGGTGGTACCGCCGGAGCCGATATAGATGCTGAACTGGCATGGGACATCGCCACAGGTGGCCTGACCCCTCAAGGCGATACTATCGTGGTTTGCATCATTGATGATGGTTGCCAAATCAGTCATCCCGATCTGGAAGGGAATATTTGGTACAATTATGCTGAAATTCCCAACAACGGAATTGATGATGATAACAATGGTTTTGTGGATGATTACAGAGGCTGGAATACTGGGGCAAATAATGATAATGTAACCCAAGGGGGCGGACACGGTACACCAGTTACAGGCATCATTGGGGCAAGAGGAAACAATGAAGTTGGTGTAGCGGGTGTGAATTGGAATGTAAAATTGATGAGCGTCGTAGGCGGTAGCGGTGTAGAAAGTGAAGTCCTAACAGCATATTCTTATCCGCTAGTTGCTCGCAAAAGATATAATGAAACCAATGGAGCAGAAGGTGCTTTTGTCGTATCTACGAATGCTTCTTGGGGAACAGATTTTGGACAACCGGCCGATGCACCACTCTGGTGTGCATTTTACGATACGCTCGGGGTGTATGGCATCCTGAGTGCAGGCGCAACGATTAATGGAGACTATGATGTGGATGTGATCGGTGATCTTCCGACGGCTTGCCCTAGCGATTATTTTATTGCCGTGACGAATATGAATGATAATGATGTAAAGGTGCAGCAGGCAGGTTATGGTTTGGAGACGATTGACTTAGGAGCATTCGGTGCAGGTACTTGGACGCTTACATCCGGTAGCGGATATGGAGGATTTGGTGGAACATCAGGCGCAACGCCGCACGTAACGGGAACGGTTGCTTTGCTCTATTCGGCGCCTTGTTCCGACTTTATCAATTTAGCAAAAGCAGATCCGGGTGCGGCGGTCTTGAAAGCCAAGCAATACATCTTGGAAGGTGGGGATGACAATGCTTCTTTGGATGGCATCACCGTTACGGGCAAGCGCTTGAATATGCATGGCAGTATGCAAATGTTGATGGAAAATTGCGGGCCTTGTCCTGATCCGGGTGCGTTGGCTACGCAAGCTGTTACCGATGTGCAGGCGGATTTGGTTTGGGTAAGTTCTGGCAACTCGACCAGTGATACTTTGCGCTGGCGAGAATTAGGTTCAACAGATTGGACGGTCGTTGTAGATGCAAGTTCTCCGCTGACGATTATGGATTTGATGGCTTGTTCCGAATATGAGTTTCAGGTAAAAAGTGAATGTGATAGCTTGTCTTCTGATTATTCCGTTTTACATATTTTTAAAACGGATGGTTGTTGTGAAAATCCGACAAATTTGGCGGTGTCCAATATTGGTGATTTTACAGTAACCGCGACTTGGGAATCTGTTTTAGCAGCGCAAAATTATAATATACAAATTCGTCCTGTCGATTCAACGGATTGGATAACAGGAAACACGGCGAATACTTCGTTTGAGTTTACTGGATTAACAGAATGCGCGCTTTATGAAATTCAGCTTCAGGTGGTGTGCGATTCCCAAATTGTGGATTTCACGCCAAGTGTCCTTTTTTCAACATCGGGATGCGGGCCCTGTATTGATTCGAGCTACTGTGCCGCTCCTGGGCTAAATTCGTCAGAGGAGTGGATCGAAAACTTTACACTCAACACCATTGACAATACTTCGGGTGATAATGGCAGTTATGGTGATTTTACAGGAGCGATGACTACGGAGTTGGCGACTTATAATGCGTATGATCTAAGCCTTACGCCGGGATATGGGGGCTATACCTATACGGAGAATGTGAAAATATGGATAGACTATAATGCCGATGGCGATTTTGATGATCTTGGAGAAGAAGTGTTTGAGGTGTCCGGTATTTCTGAAACGACGAATGGCGTAATTACTGTTCCGCCAGATGTTACTTTGGGTTTGACTCGATTGCGGGTAATGATGGCCTATGATGATATTGGGGATGCTTGTTCGGAGTTCGGCTATTTGG
>JAHDGC010000132.1:10870-11314 GCA_020627865.1 Saprospiraceae bacterium
AGGATTATTGTGTGTATATTGTTGAGGGAGAGCTTCAGTGTAATGTGCCTACAGGATTAGAAACGACAGCGGTAGCAGAAAGTACAACTGAATTCTCGTGGGAGGCAGTGAATTTTGTGTCAAACTATATCTTACGATACAAACAAGTGACCGCGTCAGACTGGACAGAAATGACTTCGGAAACGAACAACATAACATTAGATACCCTTTCTTATTGTGCAGACTATGAAGCGCAAGTGAAATCCGTTTGTGGGGAGGAGCAAAGTGATTTTTCAGAAAGCTTTTATTTTACGACGTATTGTAATACTTCGGCGAAAACATTAGCGGAAACTTTCTCCAATTTGATCTTGTCTCCTAATCCTTTTGCGGATGAGATTCATGTGCAGTTTGCTTTTTATGATGTTAAGGAACGGGTGACTTTTGAATTGTTGAATAGGTTGGGGC
>JAHDGC010000132.1:11324-12131 GCA_020627865.1 Saprospiraceae bacterium
GCAAAAATTAACGAATATCAAAGATGGTCAAATAACATTTGATGGCCATCAACTTTCTGCTGGGCTTTACTTTGTTCGGGTGAATGTTGGAGATGAGGTTTCCTTCGCTCGGAAGATTGTTAAGTATTAAAGATTGTTGGTCAAAATTCGTAAATGTCTGAAGCAGAACCGGCCTGCGTGTCGCAGTCAGGCAGGTTCACGGGATTGGTGAATTTTCTGAATTTTATCGGTCAATTTTTAATTGACCTCGACTGGCCAAAATCCTTGTTGAGAAATTATTTATAACGGTAATTTTACGTATCTGCGGAATTGGATGAATTCAATTCCGTAGATTTTTATTAAATCTGGAAAAATGTATAAAATATTTTCTTTTTCCTTACTTTTTGTTTTTTCAATAATGCTTGCATGGGGCTGTAATGGTTCCAAAAAAGGAGCAGATACCAATGCTTCTAAAGATTATATGATTTATGATAAAATTATTGTCCAGCTAGATGGAGGCGTGAAGCCGGAACAAATAGTAGAAAAGCATAGACCTTCTAAATTAGAATTGGTCAAAGCGGTTAGTGCTGTCATGAATATGTGGTTGTTTACTTACGATATGGATGAAATAACTCCCGAAAAAATGTTGAAAGCCTTAAAGGAAACGGATGGGGTGAAGGAGGCGGAGTTTGATAAGAAGCTTGGGCCGAGGGGTGGGCGTTGAAGCATAGATTTATCTCTTTTTTAGAAGTTTTATTGCTAAATTATATTTAAGGCATGGATCAATAATTAATTGAACAATTCTACGTGTTATATTGCTCCATAACG
>JAHDGC010000133.1 GCA_020627865.1 Saprospiraceae bacterium
GAAGAGGAAGATATTGATTATGGCGATTTGCCACAAACTGTCATTGACTACCTTACGGCCAATTACGCCGAAGCAATTGTTGATGATGTTGAACTAATCGCATTATGTGATAGCCTCACCTATTATAGCGTTGAGCTAGAAGATGAAGTAAACGGAGATGTTACCTTATTTTTTGATCATGATGGGAACTTGGCACAAGAAGCCGTCCGTATCCAAAATGACGATCTCCCCGAAGCGGTATTGACTAGCCTAGAGGCAAATTATCCTGATAACCATCTTGTAGGGAATAAGTCTTGGTTATATGAATCTGACGGTACTACACTATATGTGCTGAAACTTAATGCCAATATTCGTTTAGTCATGGATGAAATGGGCAACATTATATGTGAACTGTAATCTTTACACCACATTATATTAATATACTCAATTTATTTCCAGATATGAGAAATGCTCGGCGGTTTCGTCGGGCATTTTCTATTTTGGCGCTTTTACAAAAAAAAACTAACTTTGCCCCAATTTTTGAACTGCTGAGAATTATTAACACTCAATCCATGACTAACAACGACATGTTCCGCCGCATCCGATACATCTTCGATTTTGACGACGCCAAGATGATTGAACTTTTTGCATTGGCCGATCTTGCTGTCACGAGGGCACAAGTAAGCGACTGGCTGAAGAAAGAAAATGATCCAGCACATCGAAGATTGAACGATAACCAATTGGCTATTTTTCTCAATGGATTGATTACTGATCGACGTGGCAAAAAAGATGGTCCAACGCCTGCCTCAGAACAAAAACTGAATAACAATATTATCTTAAGAAAATTAAAAATTGCCCTGAACTTGAAAGATCAGGATATGCTGGATATATTGGATGAGGTCGGTATGCACATCAGCAAGCATGAACTAAGTGCCTTTTTCCGACATCCAGAACAGCGCCAGTATCGTCCTTGCCAAGATCAAATTCTACGAAACTTCTTGCAAGGTATGCAGATCAAATACCGCTTCAATCAATAATTCATTGTACTTCTCCGAAGAGGTCAATTGAAAATTGACCAAAAAATCAGGAAAATCGAAAATCCAGAAAATTCTGGTAGAGACAGATACGGAATTTGTCAAAGAATCAAAACGAATCAACCCCGCCTGTCGTACTGACAAGCAGGCAGGTAATTACGAATCACTATACCTACTATGACCAATAAAGAAATCGCCAACGCATTCAATGAACTCGCTGCACTCATGGAACTCCATAAGGAGAATCCCTATAAAATTCGCTCCTATGCCTTTGCTTATAATAACCTCAGAAAATTGGCCGACCCACTTGCGGAAATGAGTGAAGCAGAAATCGGTAAAATTAAAGGCATCGGAAAAGCAATCTCTTCTAAAATACAGGAACTGCTACAAAATGGCTCGATGGAAACGCTAGAAAAGTATCGGACACAAACCCCAAAAGGCATTCGGGAAATGATCGGGGTGAAAGGGCTGGGGCCTAAAAAAATCCGAGTGCTCTGGGAAGACCTCGGGGCAGAAAGTGTAGGGGAAGTCCTCTATGCATGCAATGAAAATCGCCTCATTGAACTGAAGGGCTTTGGTGAAAAAACACAGACTGATCTCAAAAACAAACTGGAGTATTTCCTGCTTTCTAAAAACAAGTTCCATTATGCATCATTAGAAAGTCATGCAAATATATTGTTGAATTATCTGCGTGCAAAAGTGGTTGACGGCGTTGTGAAGTTAACAGGAAAAATGATCCGTCGGATGCCAGAGGTGGAGGCCATAGAAATCCTCATTGCCACAAATCGAAAGATAGATCATGTTTTTGATGGTAAAAACTTAATTCTAGGAAGGAAGAAAGAAAATTATTATACAGGAAAAACGGCCGATGGTTACCCTGCGATCATCTACCATTGTGCTGAAAAGGAATTGGGTTCCAAAATGTTCCGTTATGCTTCTAGTCCAGAATTTATACAGCATTTCTTAAGTGAAGCCAAGGCAGAGGATTTTAAAGCCATTCCCTCAGAAGAAATGGTCTTTGAAAAGGCAAGCTTACCCTTCGTCCAACCAGAACTTCGGGAACCACTGCACCTAGATGTCATTTTCAAAAAACAATTTAATTTAATTGAGGCAACAGACATTAAAGGTGTTCTACATGTGCACTCCACCTATAGTGATGGCATCCATTCCCTTGAAGACATGGTAACGTATGCACGGGAACAGGGTTATGCTTATATTGGGGTCTCCGACCATTCCAAATCTGCTTTTTATGCCAATGGCCTGAAACCGGATAGGGTATTGCAGCAATTCGATGAGATTGATGTTTTAAATAAAAAAATGGGTACGGATTTTCGTATTTTCAAGGGCATAGAATCTGATATTCTCAGTACGGGAGCATTAGACTATGAAGAAGAATTGTTGGAGAAATTTGATTTCATCATTGCTTCTGTGCACTCTAATTTAAAAATGGATAAGGAAAAGGCCACGACTCGTCTCCTCAAGGCTATCGAAAATCCATACACCACAATTTTAGGACACCCAACCGGACGCTTATTGTTATCAAGAGAAGGTTACCCAATTGATCACAAAAAAATAATTGATGCCTGTGCTGCGAATAATGTAGCTATTGAACTCAATGCAAATCCCTATCGCTTGGACTTAGATTGGCAACATATTCCCTACGCGGTAAGCAAGGGTGTGAAAATCGCCATCAACCCAGATGCGCACAGCAAGGCTGGAATCCACGACATCCATTTTGGGGTATTGGCTGCCCGAAAGGGGGGACTAGAAAAGGAAATGTGTCTGAATTATCTAAGTGCAAAAGAATTTGCAACATTTGCAAAGAACAAATAATTGGATGTTGATGTAACGAAGGTGCTGGTTCATTTCAACTGAACCAGTACCTTCGAAGGAAAACCCTGAAAATCACTTAATCCTGAAAATTCTGCTTCAGACAATTAGTTTGCATTTGCCTTTGATTTATTCTTCTTAATCCTCAAAAATTTGTACCTTCCCCCAACTTTTTGTATCTTTTCAAATGATTTATAATTTGTCATGATTAATGAGTCCGACAGGAACAATATATCATGGGCAGAGTATCAATCTCTAGGATTTTTACAAAAAACAAAGGACATGATACAAAAGTTACACATCTTACCTGTACTATGCTTGCTTGCATGTATATTGTTTTATAACAAAATGACTGCAAATTCACTACATCCTACTACAACAAACTTTTTGTACGAACATCTGCTTGAGGTCAATATAGAATGGGCAACCCAAGAAATAAACCCAGAAGACTATTGTAATGATATTGCCTTTGAAAGCGAAACGGCTAGAATTCAAATGCACCTGCAACTGGTAGAGCAGATGTTGAGAAATAAAAATAATACAGGTCTTTCCAAAAAACAGTTTGAAAAACGCAATGATCTCCTTGATGTTTTAAAAGAATATCATCAGGCTGGAATATTTCCTCAAAATACCGGGCATGCTGATCGACAACCCTATTTCATTGATAAATTGGGTACAGCCTGCGCTGTAGGGTATCTTGCTTTACAGGATGGTCAAGAGGCATTAGTGAATAAAATTAATCAGGAAAATAATTTTGCTTATATCCGAGAAATGAACTATCCTCAACTGAATGCATGGGCAATAAACAATGGTTTTACAATGGCAGAGCTGGCTTGGATTCAGCCGGGTTATCCTTCCCAATCTTTACCCTGGGAAAGTGTCGGAGGCGGACAAGGGCACGATGGTAAAATTCATGTTATGAAAACAGATTTCGAGGAGGAATTACTATACTTTGCAGGAGATTTTACCAGGATAGATGGTGTCGAAGCTAATAATATTATTGCTTGGGATGGAACCTCATGGGAAACATTGACAAATGGTATTGAAGGTGAAATTTTCGACATTATTTTTGATGAAGAAAACAATATGTATGCGGCTGGGAATTTTAGCCTCAATAACGAGCCTGATGTCAATATTGTCAGGTGGGACGGCTCGACTTGGATGGCTTTGCAAGCTGGTAATATGGGAGGTGTAATTTATGCCCTAGAATATCAGGATGGCCATATTTATGCTGGTGGTAATTTTACCCAAATTGATGGCATGCCTGTTTCCAATCTTGGCTATTATGATTTATTTGCAGGAACTTGGTCTGCTAACGGAGCAGCCGATGTGCAAGGAGGATTTTCTGTGAATAATACGGTAAGAGATTTGGAGTTCGAAGGCCAACAACTCTATGTCGCCGGAGATTTTACCCTTACTGGTGTAGATGCTGGAGGTACAAGTATTAATCAACATGATGTTTCCTACATTGCCTATTGGGAAAATGGAAACTGGCATATGACTGTAGAAGGGGATAACCAACCTGTTCATAATATCAATATTTTTGGCGAAACAATTTTAGTAGGTGGTGATTTAAATGTGTTTAATTCCTTTGCGGAATTGAATCTTGGCGAGTGGCGTTATTACAATACAGACTACTATGGCTATCCGGTTTTCCATTCACAGGATGACGGGATGGTTCATGGCTTTATCGAAATTGCTGATAAACCGTATGCCTATGGTGGTTTTGATTATTATCCTTTAATAGGGCATTACACCCATAATTTATATCCAACAGGATTCTCCTATTCTTCGAATCCTATCGGTATCAATAATATTGACAAATCCATTACGGCAATGACTTGGTTCAAAAATGAGATTTATGCAGCGGGCAGCTTTACACAAATTGAAAATCAAGAATTACCGGGACTAGCCAAAATTAATATGGAAATTTCCAGTAATGAAAATCTAGCTGAAAATAATACCAAAATATACTATGCTACAGATCAGCTTTTCATCAAAACGAATTTAAAAGATGATGCCGTTTTGCAGATTTTTAATATGCAAGGCCAATTCATAAAAACAATTCCAATTCCAAAAGGCAAACAAGATTTTACAACTTGTCTTGGCGAATTGTCCAGTAGTGCTTATGTATACAGCTTGTTAAATAGCAGTGTGAAAATTTCTGGAAAGTTTATTGTTTACTAAAATAAAAATGGAGTCGTGTAGGAAAATATACTCACGACTCCATCTCTATTTTTTCTCAGCATCTCAAGATTTTATCCACTAAGCCTGCCTGGAAAAGATATAACATTTTGTTTTCGCAGTGCAGCGTCTGACAATGAGCGAAACGAATGATCTCTACTCGGACAGCAAAGCGGTCTCTATTCTTAAAGCTCATCCAATTTCACAAACCGCTCAACACTCGGCCCACAATTCCTCCCATCTTCTAAATATAACATATACATGCCCCGTTGCAAAGAAGAAACATCAAGCTTTACGATTTCCGCTACATCCAAATACATCCGCTCCATCAAGATCTTCCCATTCACGTCCGTTACAACCAACCGCTTAATAACATCCATGCCCGATCTAATATACAAAATATCATCAACCGGATTCGGATAAATCACCGTCTTGCAAACATCCTCCAAAATAGGCGCCGGCCTTTCCTGCGTATTCCTACTTCCCGTTGGATAACCACACAATGCAATTTCATTCACCTTCGCTTCCCCATCAATACGAGTAAAAGTCAGGTAACGTGTCGCGACACTCAACCCCTCAAAACTCCTCCAGTCCGGTGGCCAAGCATTTAAATCCTCTTCCACAACAGCCGGATTATTATCACTAGGCAATCCCGCCGAAACTCGAAAACGACCACTGCCATATCCATCGTATAGGTAGATGCCAGAAATTAAATATTCCTGCCCCAAATCCAGATAGCTTTGCACGCCATCAAACCAAGGATATTGCCAAGGAATAAAGGCTTCATTCCCATTCCCATTTATGGGGTCACCCGCTAGATCTTGTTCATCTGCAAGGCTGCCTGAAAAATTGGCGGCTGCATCGGGCTGATTATAAATATTGTAAAACATCGAAGGACTTAATGGAATCAAACAAGAACCGGTATTACAAGGTGGACAAATACCACCACAATCAATCCCAGTCTCATTCCCATTTTGAATACCATCATTACAAGTTGCTACCATACAAGGCGGACAGCTTCCCCCACAATCAACACCCGTTTCATTCCCATTTTGAATATTGTCAAAACAAGTCGCACACGTTGGGCAGTTTCCGCCACAGTCAACTCCAGTTTCATTCCCATTTTGGATGCCGTCATTGCAGCTAATGACTTGGCAAGGAGGACAGCTTCCCCCACAATCAACTCCAGTCTCATTCCCATTCTGAATACCATCATTACAAGAAGAACCCGTTCCTGCAACGGTACCACAAATGGAAATTTCATTCACCTTGGCCTCTCCATCAACCCGTGTGAAAGTCAGGTAACGAGTTGTTGTATTTATATTGTTGAATGCGCGCCAATCCGGCGGCCAAAGATTGAGTGCTACATCTATAACGGCTGCTAAATTTTGATTGGGTAGTCCCGGAGAAACTTGGAATCGACCACTACCATAACCATCATAAAGATGAATGGATGATATATCATATTCCTGTCCCAAATCGACATAAGCTTGTATGCCATCAGCCCAAGGGAATTGCCAAGCATCGTTGGTTGTTGCTCCATTGCCGCTAATCGGGTCGCCCATTGTGTTTTGTTCGTTGGCAAGATTTCCTGCAAAACCGGCTCCGGTAGCCGCTTGGCCATAAATGTCAAAAAACATGTCAGGCGTTAAAGTGATCTGGCAAGAACCTGTCTGGCATGGTGGGCAATTGCCACCACAATCAATCCCTGTTTCATTTCCATTCTGGATACCATCATTGCAAGTCGCTACAATACAAGGAGGACAACTTCCCCCACAGTCAACGCCCGTTTCATTCCCATTTTGAACATTATCAAAACAAGTTGCACACGATGGGCAGCTTCCGCCACAATCAATGCCTGTTTCATTGCCATTCTGAATCCCATCATTACAAGTGGGTACCACACAAGGTGGGCAATTCCCACCACAATCAACGCCTGTTTCATTCCCGTTCTGGATGCCGTCAGAACACGTTGCCTGAACCGGATTAGACAATACACCACACACCGCCATCTCATCAATAACAATATTGCTACTCATGGCCCTTAGCCGAATATATCTTGTTGCAATGTTTTCATCAAAATAAAAACTCCTCCATTTTGAGGGAGATGGATTAAGCGTATTCCATACCCTGTACAATTGCCAATTTCCTGCGCTACCAAAATAAATTTCTACATTGGCATCAGCTGCTCCATTGCAATGAAAATAAAGCGAATTCAAATCATGCATATTGTTCAAGTCGATAACAACCTCCTGCCCAGCAAAAGTAGTCCAAGGAGATGACATCGTATTTCCTTCTCCGCAGTACAGTTCCCCAAGATTATTTTGCTCGTTGTTCAATCGTCCGGCAGTGCCCGTTCCGTTGATGTTATAATCAATATAATTGCAATTACATCCACTAAAATCCGGTGCAGGATCATTATCATTGACAATAATAAATTTAGGTGTTTCTGAAACATCAACACAAATCTGACCATTGCATTGTGGCGTCAAAGTCGTTCTATTGCCGTCTATATCCTCATCTTGTAAATGAATCATTGTCGCATTGTTGCCAACAAATGGCAAAGGATAATTTGCCAACACCGGCGTATCATTTCCATGTATGGCCGTTGGACTCCAAACAGCATAAACGGTTTTGCCACTGGCACCACAATCTTCTACAAACTTATAGATTCTTACATTAGGATCATTGTAAGTAAAACTCGGATCATACTTCATACCAGCCAATGCTTTGCTCATAGCGGAAATATAATACCACGAAGTTTTTGGAACAAAACCATCATCCTCCCAAGTACAAACACCACTGGTCTGATAAAGAGAACCATTCTCTAAGGGCAAATTATCCCGTGTCGTAAATACCATAGCCCTGTCTACACCAGCAGCAGCTATTTCGAGGTAAGAACGAAGTATCCACTGCGCTTGAATTTCTTGAAACCTTTCCATACAAGCTGGACTGCTACAATCCGAGCAGTACAGGGAACAATCTGCACTTTGAATAGAGTAGGGGTTGGTATCATAACCAAACTCGGATAACCATACTTCTACACCCGGTAAATAACGATCCCGAAATGTTACAGCCTCTTCCATTTTTTCTTTCAAACCATATGCTTCCGGACAGATTCCATGTTGGCCAAGCGTGTTCCCGGGAGTTGCATCATTAGCATAATCATGAAAATTAATAACATCAAATGGAAAATCAATGTCTGGCCGATAGTGATCAAACCAAAATTTTAAGGCCTTCACATACTCCAGATTAATATCTTTTAATCCAGCCATGACAAATTTAATATTGGAATTGGCAGCCTTGATTCCTACAGGGCTAGCATTTGAAGGTATGTTGTTAGAAAAACGATCAATAAGAATATTTTCTGTCCCGTTGGTTTGACCATTGCCATCGTAATTTGCACTTGACATGGCTGCATATTCAAATGGACTAAAATAACCGAGTTCTTCTTCTATATAAGGGTCTAAAAAGTTAAGGTCATTGATTAGAAAATAATGCCAGTTTTTATCGGGTTCATTCCAGTTTTCTATAAACTGAACACTGTTCAACCCAGAGCGGGTAGTGTTCCCCGATACGACTTTCAGGTTCTCAGTATTCCCTGGGCTACCATAACGTGCGGCCAGTTGATAAAACCATTCCGAATACTCCAAATACATGGCAGGGTCTTCATACTTTGCACCAAGGCTGATAGGGTATAAGGCCTCTGAAAAAGGTTTCCTGTCTACAAGACTATGGTACTTCGGGTTATCAATAGTACCTTCACTGAAAGGGTAAAATGCATTATAGCTAAGGTCATTATTGAAATAACCAAATGTGACAAGATTCGAAGGGGCATGGTGTGAGGTAGAAGTTACATCTACGCCGATATCTTGCATATGCTGGTAAAAATAATCCACATCAAATTCTGTCCGTACAGTCGGTGCAAAAGCATAACGACCATCAGGATAACTTGGATAAGATGGATCATCATACCCTATAGAAAAATAACTGGTTTGATAATTTCTAATGGTTCCAAATGGATTGATCTTGGCCGGAGGAATATCGAGGTTGGCATTTACACCGATAAATTTATCCATCGTCGGGCGAACACAGTTGCAATCATCCATTGGAGAGCATGCTGTCACAGGTGGCGGGCATATAATGTTATTGGATTGTGTGCCATAAAGCTCAATTTCCCGAATTCTAGCATCTGTTGAGTTAAAACGAAATCTCAAATAGCGGGTCGTGCTAGAAATGGTTCGGCATTCCGCACTATCATGGATATGTTGATAAAGCGTATTCCAGCTCGAAGGGTCAGTCCCGCCAGCAGATACCGTCACCATTCCTCCGGGGTTGGTGGCATCCCTGAGACAAATCTGCGTGATGGTTTGGCTATAGCCCAAATCTACAACAATGTCAACAGGATAATAAAATGTTTTACCCCCAGAAGTAGCATTAAAATAAACCCAAGGAAAATCTGCTTGCGGTATCTCACAAGGATAGTTCCCATTCAAGTTCTGATAATCAAATAACAACCAAGCATCTCCCGAAGCGGAAAGATTGGTCACCATTTCCGGAGAAACGACCAGCCGAGTTTGGGCGGTTGATTGGATATTCCCAAGAAATAAAAAGATAAAGCATGCAAATGCAAATAAGCTGTGGTGTTGGTGAAGTTTCATAAATCTGTTCATTGAATTTTGATAAATGCTGTTTGGGATATGGATAAATCGAGTATTGGGTATAGTTTTATATGGCCAGATTCCCATGTATGAGTTCCATAGGAACGGCATATCATTGCCCTGTCTGCGTGAACTTGTCAGGCAGGCAGCTATAAAATGGCTGGAACTTAATTTCATAGTGGAAAATTACAACCAGAAAAAAGATTTTTAAAAATCAAAAATACATGCCTTCCAAGTTTATAGATAACCTTTTTTAAGATAAAAATTTGGTTCTGAACGACTTAGTCGGTGTATTTTCCAAAATTATGTATTTGTAGGGGAATTAGACTTTCCATTATGACGCAAGAATTTGAGATGGATACAGATTTATACTCCAATTTGAATCATAAAAAGTGGCAATTTACGGCTTAACATGTCGTTAACAATTATTGAGCACTTGTTAACACGGAAAATAATGATTCGTGCTTAACTTTGTGGCTATGATTATTAATAATTCATAAAATTCAACTATTTTTGCAACTTATTTTTTAAATTAAAAAGAATTTTCAAATAATGAAAACGTTAAAAGTTAATTTCAGTATTTTAAGCCTTTTACTAGTCTTTACAATGTCTTTGGTTTTTGTAAGCTGTGGTAGCGACTCTTCTACCGGAGATACTGCAACTGAAGCGATTACTACAACTGCCAATGAAGCTGCGGATGCAGTTAAGGCAACTGCCCAAACTGCTGCCGATAAAGCTGCTGCTGCTGTTCCTACTGGTCCGACAACAACAATGGAGTTTGATGATTTAGAATTTGACTACGGTACGATTAAAGCTGGTGAGAAAGTTGCACACACATACTCTTTCACAAACACAGGTAAAGAGCCTTTAATCATCAGTAATGCAAAAGGTAGCTGCGGATGTACAGTGCCAAAATGGCCAAAAGATCCTATCGCTCCAGGCGAAAAAGGAGAAATTCAAGTAGAATTCAACAGTAAAAACAAAAAAGGTAAGCAAAGTAAAAGAGTTACCATTACTGCGAACACTGATCCAGGTCAGACTTTCTTGACGATCAAAGGGGAAGTTACACCAGATCCAGAAGAAGAAGCTAAAAAAGCCGCTGCTGCTGCTGAAAAAGCTGCCGCTGAAGGTAAATAATAATTTTGCTTTGTATAGAAGAAATTGCCTGCCGGACTGTATAAAATCCGGCAGGCTTTTTACTTTTGTGTCTTAGACAAAACCTATAGCCTGTAAAATCAATTGAACGTACGAAAATTGATCGGCAGAAAATTTAGTAAATTAGCTAATCCCTGTCTGCGTGTCGGCAAGAGCAGGCAGGCTGAAAATCCTGATTCAGACTTTTACGGGGATACAATCCACCTTAAATGAAAAACTACCTCTCTCTCATAAAGTTCAGCCATACCATCTTCGCGTTACCCTTCGCGCTTATCGGATTCTTTCTGGCCATCACAGAACGCCACAATACTATTCCATGGAAGCTCTTCTTTCTGGTCTTGCTTTGTATGGTTTTTGCCCGAAGCGCAGCAATGGCATTCAATAGGTATATCGACAGAGATATTGATAAGCAAAACCCTCGAACAGTCTCCAGAGAAATTCCGGCAGGCATCATTAAAGCAAATAATGCATTGCTTTTTGTCCTCTTAAACTGCGGCTGCTTCTGGCTGACCACTTGGTTCATCAATCCCATCTGCTTTGGGCTGGCTCCCATAGCCTTGCTCATTATTCTGGGGTACAGCTACACCAAACGTTTTACTTTTCTTTGCCATTTCGTCCTAGGTTTAGGCCTATCTCTCGCCCCAATTGGAGCCTATCTCGCTGTGACTGGGGAGTTTGCCCTGATTCCTATCCTGTATTCTGGAGCAGTCTTGCTTTGGGTGGCTGGATTTGATATTATCTATGCCTTACAAGATATTGAATTTGACAAAGGACTCAAATTGCATTCTGTTCCTGTTGCAATCGGAAGGGGCAAAGCATTACAGTTATCCAGTTTCTTACACCTGCTGTGTGCAATCCTAATCGCCTTGGCTTGTTACACCTTATTGCTACGCTACGACAATTTTGGATGGCTACTCATCCTCGGAACAGTAATCTTCATCGCACTGCTTTTTTACCAACACCGCATCATAAAACCGGATGATTTGAGTAAAGTTAACATTGCTTTCTTCACCACAAATGGTATCGCAAGTCTCATCCTCGGTACTTTACTTATACTTGATGTTTATCTGTGATTGAAAATTGACCGACAAGAAATCCTGAGAATTAATGAATTTAGGGAATCCTGCCAGGCATTATATTCCGATTCCTGTGTCTCCCAGCCCAAGTTTTTGTGACATCTTTTTTGAATATGTAGCACCCCTAAAAACTTAACAGATTCCAATATCCGTAACCATTTGGCATGATTTTCGGACTTTACGATTTTGTTGATATGAAACAATT
>JAHDGC010000134.1 GCA_020627865.1 Saprospiraceae bacterium
GACAACTATCGAAAATAGAGCAGGTATCTATTTTGATTACAATGCACCTATTATCACCAATACCACTTTGAATACCATCGTGGATGATCCGGTTTGGCCGGGAGATGCGGATCAGGATAGTATCGTGAGCCAGTATGATTTGTTGCATCTGGGAATCGGTTTTGGTAGTGCAGGGTCAGTCCGACCCGATGCCAGTTTAGCTTGGGAGGAAGCACATTGTTTAGATTGGTTGCAAATGACCCCAGAATCTTCCGTGAATTATAAACATGTAGATACGGATGGCAATGGCCTGATAGATGCTTTTGATATAGAAGCATTGGAAGTAAACTGGGGCGAGACAATCACTCCGGGTATTGAGTTCCCTACTTTTTATCCAAATTTGGAAGTGGATCGAGAGCTATATATCGAACTGGAAGCCACAACAGAAGGGGCTTCCGTTAGTGTCCCTGTGATGTTGGGAATGGAAGCTGCTCCGGTGACAGATGCCTACGGTTTAGCTTTTAAAATCAATTATGATACCGCCTTGATTGAGCCAGGAAGCATGCATTTTGTGTTCGATGATTCTTGGTTGGGGGAGGTTGATAACAACATGATTTCATTTCAGAGAGATGTTTATGAAGAAGGTTATATTGCTGTTGGCTTAACCCGTACGGATGGCATGAGTCAGGATGGTTTTGGCCAGATTGCCCGCCTGAATTTTATCATTCAAGATGATATTTTATTGCTGCAAAATCAAGATCAATTTACGGCAACGATAACGGTTGTGGATTTGATTTTTGTGATTAAAAATGTAAAGATGATTGATGAGGAGGAACGTTTGTTATCCTTGAAGTATGGCAGCACTTCGGCGCCTATTGTTACTTCGGTAAATCCTGTTATGGAACCGGGTGGCATTAAAATCTATCCGAATCCATCTAATAATTTTATTGCTATAAAGACGGAGAATATATTGGTAGGTAATGTTAGGTTGTATAATGTTATGGGTGATTTGGTTTATGATGAGAATTATAAAACAAACGAAATTTATCTGGAAACTGAAAAGCTAAATGCTGGGACTTATTTAATGGAAGTGAAAACGCCAAAGGGCATTTGGCGAGAGAAAATAGTAATTATGCGGTGATAGTGAAAAGGGGGCTAGTTAGGCTAGTTAGCTCCCTTCTTCTTCAAGTAGTGCTTTGTATGGGTCAATTACAGGCAGAACGATGCCATCAAAGAAAGTTCCCCTAGTTCTTTCAAAGACAATTCCTCTAGCTGTAGAGTAAGCCATTGCTAGTAGTGTTGTTGCTAAAGAAGCATCCATTTTCATAGTCTCATTGTCGTCTTGAATAAAAAAGTCTTTGAGGTTTTCTACATGAAAATGAAATTCAATTCCATAATCAACGTTTAATCCAATTGGTTTGCCAGAGGAATCTCGCGCCTCTAATTTAAAGTATATACGACACCTAGATTTGTTTTCTTCATAATTGTGCCCCATTTCTTGTTTTATCCCAAATTCAAACCTTTCGGCTTTTTTAGGTTTTTCTAAGAAGCGGTCAGATGTATCTAAATTGGCTTTGATAATGTTAATAGATATAATATGGATTTTTTCTGGAACAATAGTGGTGGGTTTGTTTTTCATGCGGGAAGAACTATTTTTGTAACTGAATCTTTATATTCGCTTTTACAAGTTCTTGCATATCCGATAGCATTGTGTGGTATAACTTGATTCTTGTTAGCATGAACTTTTAAGGTAATGTATTCTATTTTTTTGTAGCGTTTTTCGGCTTTCATAGGAGTTAAAATTATATCTGTCCCTAAGGCTGCTTCCATCTTGGCGATACTTCTCAAGGTTAGGTTATGGCTTCCACTCAGCCATTTGCTAATTTCTGCATTGCTTTTACCTAAAGATGTTGCGAGGTCATTTTGATTCCAGCCTTTTGCTTTGAGCAAGGTATATATCTGTTGTGATATATCTAGATTTTTGTCTACAAACCTTTCAACATCTTCAGGCCCTTTTGTGTTGAAAAAGTCTGCAATATTCTTATAAGTACTCATATTTGTAACATTAAGTCTTCACCAAAAATTAATTCTCCGTTTTCATCATCAATGATAATGTCCCTATCCTCTATTATTGCACGATCTATAGCCTTTGCTATACGATTAGCTAGTAAGAAATGTGGTCTTACAGACGGGCATTCCTGTGCTGTTTGTGCTGTCTTTTTTGCTCCATTGAAAAGAATTACAATGCTTTTGCTAATCCTCATACAGTAAAGTCTCAAATCGCATTCTACAGCAATATATTTGAAGGATGGTGGAAGTGCACTAGCATCGCCTCCTCGAAAGCCTTCGGGACGAAAATAATCAATATCTGCTCCAATATCATTTCCAATTTTTTTGAGCCAAGTTCGGATAATAGCCATTTGTTCCTTATATTCATCCTCAAGGTGATTATTAACGAACTGAAGAAAAAGTGATGCTTCCTCATCTTCAAACTGTACAGAATAATAATAGACCTTTTTGTAGCGTATAGCAGGTATAATCTTTACAAATTTATTCATTTTTATGTTAATAATCAATATTTTTTAACTTTAAAGTTAAAAAATATGTTGTTTACATTTATCTAATGCCTTTTCATTAGATAAACGGCTAGATAATTTATCTTTTTTCAAACAAAAAACCGCCAAGCCAAAACCATTGCCGCTACATTCACCACAATCAAGCCCCACATCCAAAATGAACTTGCCCCAAGCAATTCCCCTTCCACATAGCGATTCACTTTCTGCTGCACCTGAAGCTGTACTTGCGGCAAGTTATCCGAAGTAAGATCAAGATCGCTTCCCACTTCTTCAATGAAATCATACAGAGGCAACTTATCCAACACGAATTTCAAGGGCAACTTCAAAGCATTAGGCAAATAATCATCAATGCTGTTTATCGCAGAATTGACATCAATCCCCATAACGCTAGCATTTTTCCCCTTGACAGAAGCCGCTACCAACCAACTTACTCCTTGATTGATATAATCCGAACTGCCATAATAAAGCCATGAAACCCCTTTCAGAACAGCTTGCTTTTTCGCCAACCAAAAATAAGCAAAGGGAAATCCAACCAGAAACACCCCGAAGAGCAATAGGGCAAAAGCCGTCGTATTCAGTGTTGCGCCGGAGAGCCAGCCACCGAGAAAGATCAGGGCAAAAATACCATTAGCCAAAATAGAAAGCCCAACCGGTAGGATAACCGATTTTACAAAACTAAATGGCTTTGATAAAAAGGAGGCTTTGGGCTTCTTCACAGTTTCTGGAGACATTAATTTTGACTTTTTATTTACGAAAAGAACAAGCCATAAGCTTTCTCTGAAATAAATACACATTCAAAAGAAAGCTTACGGCTCTTTCACGTCCAAGGATAGCTTACAGCCTATCGCTTAATGCTTATCGCTCCCTATTTCTTAACCCAACTCGTCCCCTCTTTCCCATCCTTCAACTGAATATCCAACTCCTTCAACGTATCCCGAATCTTATCCGAAGTCGCCCAGTTTTTATTATCCCGAGCATCTTTACGAATGTCGATAATCAATTGCATCAGACCATCTAGAGTGCCATTACCATTGGAACCAGCATTTTCTTCGAGCAGGCCAAAAATATCAAAAATGAAATCGTGGAAACACTTTTTGAGTGCATCCAGTGTGCTTGTTGTTATGTCGTTAAAGGATAAATGCTTATCATGAAGGCCGTTTATTTTATTGACCAGTTCAAATAATTTGGCTAGCGCATTCGGAGCATTGAAATCATCATTCATTTTATCGTGTGCCTCCTGAATAAGGGTGTTGATTTCTTTGTCTAAATCGTTGGAGGCTTCATTACCGGGATGCTGCATCGCTTGGAGCACCTTATTGGCCTCCATCAACCGGCGGTATCCTTTCTCCGCTGCTTGTAGGGCGGCATCCGTCAAGTCCAGTGTGCTACGGTAATGACTTTGCAACATAAAAAAGCGATTAACCATCGGGCTGTATCCTTTTGTAATATGCTCGCTATCTCCGGAAAACAATTGTTGTGGTGTAATGGAATTCCCATCACTTTTCGACATTTTTTTGCCATTCATCAACAACATGTTGGTATGCAGCCAGTAGTTGGCCGGAGCCGAATTGCAGCAACCGACATTCTGCGCAATTTCATTCTCGTGGTGTGGGAATTTCAAATCATTACCACCACCATGAATATCAAAGGTCTTCCCGAGGTATTTGGTACTCATGGCAGAACATTCCAAGTGCCAACCTGGAAACCCAATTGACCAAGGGGACTCCCAACGCATAAGATGCTCTGGGTCTGCTTTTATCCAAATGGCAAAATCAGAAGGATGCCGTTTTTCATTCTGATTCTTAAGATCATCCCGAGTTTCCACCATCAAATCGTCAATGACCCTTCCGGAAAGTTGGCCATAATTTTTATGGGCTTTCGCAAATTTCAAGGTGTCAAAATAGACGGAGCCATTTTGCTCATAGGCAAAACCATTGTCCAATATCTGTTGTACCATATCTATCTGCTCAATGATATGTCCGGTGGCGCGAGGTTCGATGCTAGGAGACAAAGTATTGAAGGTCTGCATCATTTTATGGAATCCATTGGTGTAGTGTTGCACAACTTCCATGGGTTCCAGCCTTTCCAAGCGGGCTTTTTTGGAAATTTTATCTTCCGCCCCGATGTCAGAATCGCCTTCCAAATGCCCAACATCGGTGATATTCCTAACATACCTTACTTTGTATCCTAGGTATTTGAGATAACGATAAATAACATCAAATGCGACAAAAGTCATACAGTTTCCAAGGTGGACATCACTATAAACAGTAGGCCCACAGACATACATCCCGACATGGCCCTCTACCATTGGCTTGAATACTTCTTTTTTTCGCGTTAAGCTGTTATATACAATTAATTGATTTTCCATGCCGCAAAAATAAATATTTTTAAGATAATATGTTGATAAATTTTATATTATGTAGATGCGCAATGCCTTGCGTATCTGTGAAATGCATGCTAACATATTGATGATTTTAGCATGTTTTTATGTTAAGAGCAAATGTTGAGCATATTTTTGTATTCGAGACCCTATTCTTTACCCAAAGTCAAACTACTAAAAATTGGATAATGATCCGAATATTTTTTCTTGTGGGTTTTAAAAGTCCCTACATCGAATCTCGGATCAGTAAGGATAAAATCAATTCTTAACCCCGGAATACTACCAGCATAAGTAGTGCCTATTCCGGCGCCTTTTTCTCGAAAATTATCCTTTAATCCCTGAGCAATCAAACGATAAGCATAAGATTGGGGCGTATCATTGAAATCCCCACAGACAATGACAGGGTAGGGGCTTGTTTTGATATGTGCTGCCACCTTTTCGGCTTGTCTCGCCCGTTTCTGGGAGGCACTTTTAACCTTTGCGACAATATTTTTAATGTCTTGCCACGTTTCTCTTTCTCGGAGTTCTGGTTCTGCGATAACCTTTTCCGTTTGTGTGCTTACTTTAGTGGACTGTAAATGAACGCTGTATACGCGGATAGTGTCCTTTTGATAAACAAAATCGACCCAAATGCAGGAATTACTTGTCTTTTTAAAAGGAACTTCCCCTTTATCAATGAAAGGATGTTTGGACAAAATAATAGAAGATTTATAAGATACCTTAAAACTATGAGGTAGCTCTAGGCGTTTTTTTAGAAAGTCAATATTCAGTTGGGAAACTTCCTGTCCACAAAAAATGTTTAATTCTGGATGGATAGATTTTACAAAGTTGATAAACCGTGTTCGTTTCGTCTTTCGGGTTTTCTGATCCTTTCCTCGGAGGTCTTTAAGACTCATTACATTATAGCTCATGACCTGAAGCGCCCCATCCTTACTGGAAGTGTGGAGCGCCAGAATATTGGTCAGGTGACTCCACCCGATAAGGATACAAAATAAAGACATCAGGAAATAGGGTTCTTTTCGGAATAACCAATAAAATAGGAATAGAAAGTTAAGTAACAAAAGCCAAGGGTAAGCAATACCAAAGAAAGCAATAGGCCAAAATACCTGCGGACTTATATATGGAGAAAGGTAAGCGATAAAGGTAAAAAGAATCACAAAGACATTCAGCCACCGGAATAGTTTCACTACAGTTTTTTTTAGGCAACTTAAAATTAATAAATAGCCTTATTTAAGGGAGCTGGAAATAAATAATGTACGCAAAATTGACTAGATTATTTATAGCTTATTTTTTGCCAGTTCCCTAGAAAGGACAGTGCGCAAGTTAATAAAATTATGGAAAAATTCTATACTCACCGATTTTTTGGTGATGCCATTTTCACTGATCGACCTCTTTTTCAAAAACTACGATCAGTCCTTCAGTCTTTGAACCTGCTCCACCAGCCCCAAATTTAACAGGAGTTACTATAGGTTGAATTGTTAGAACTTTATAATTACGTTTTTCATATTCAAGTAACAGTGCTTCTAATTCTTTTGCCAATGACCATGTATCTACATGGGTTTTGGTTTCCTGATACCACTTGGACTTTACTTTTTCGGTAAGTACATACTCTACTTTGTATTTATGCATAAATTAAAAGATGAAATTCCTCGAATTATTTCCGACTAGCCTTAAAGAGAAACTCTTTTTCTTCTTGGGATAGGCTCTCATAGCCCGTTTGTTTGATTTTATCTAAAATGGCATCCAGTTGCTCCTGATGATCAAAATCAGAATAATCAGAACGATGGGTAGGTTTTTGTTTTTTACCGTCAGCACTTTTATAGACAACCTTGGGCTTGCGGGGTTTGCCTTGTACCCTGTTGGTCAGGTTATCCCAAAATTCCGCCAAACGATCCAGAAATCTATTTACGGGTTCTGTCCAATCAACACCATTTCTCAGTTGTTTAATATAAAGAAAACCAAACAAGGCGCCTCCTAGATGTGCGAATGATCCCCCGACGTTTCCAGAACTGGATACCTGAATTAAATCTAAAAAGACCAATACTGCAACGATATACTTGAGCTTTACACTCCCCAATAGCAATAGATTCATTTCATAATCTGGACTTAGGGTTCCGGATGCTACCACAATAGCCATCACGGCAGCAGATGCCCCTAAAGCAAAATGCGCGCTGTCTCCTCCATAGGGCAACATATTGGCGGAAAAGAAATAAACAAGTGCACCCGCAATACCGCCCAAGAGGTAAATAGGTAATATCCTGTGGTTTCCGATAAAATCCCCAACAATTGCCCCAAACCAATATAGGAAAAGCATATTGAAGAGAATGTGAAAAAAACCTTCATGGAGAAACATGCTGGTAATAATCACCCAAGGATGGGTCAAAACATACCACCAGTCAGAAGACATACAGAAGAAATGCACTACATCGTGATAGAAACTAGAAGGCCCTTCTCCCCGGCCAAAGCCAAGAAATATATAAACAATATTGATGGCTACAAATACAAGAACGTTCAAAATGATAATACGGGTTACCATATTACCATGCTGAAATTCTCTTTTGATGTCTTCTATAATTGAACTGAACATTGTATTGTGCTGCTATTTGAATTATGAATCAAATTTAGAAACTTGAACTTGCTTTTTCAAGTCTTTTGACGTTCTATTTAGTTTTTTTGTAATATATTCTCTTAAAATAGTAATATTGTTTTTCTTTTTGACCGGTTTTTGAAGGGGAAGTCATATATTTTTAGCATAAAAAATTTTGTTCCCAAATTGCTTGCGGGTTGGCAAACCCCTTGGGCACATGAAGGCACAACATACAACTAAGCCCCTCTTGGCTGTGTTCTCCAATACAAAATTAACAATAACCCAAAAAGTGCACCTCCCAAATGGGCAAAATGCGCGATTCCGGTATTGAAACCACTGAACCCTAAGAAAAGTTCTACCGCGGCATAAGCCATGACAAAATATTTCGCTTTCATCGGAATCGGTGGGATTAAAAGCATGATCCTATTGTTGGGATAACTCATCCCATACCCTAATAACAGACCAAAAAGCGCACCGGATGCGCCGAGCATTGGGATCCCGACTAATCTAGGATCGGCACCTAGATAATTCAATTCTATGTATTTTACAAAAATATACAAGGCGAGGGCACCAAAACCAGAAAAAAGATAATAAAATAGGAATCGTTGGCTTCCCCATCGCTGTTCTAATGGCGGTCCAAACATGTAAACACCGAACATATTGAAAAATAAATGGCCTATGCTTCCATGCATAAACATATGCGTAACGATCTGAAAGGGCTGAAAGTCTGGTGACGTGGGGTAAAACATGGCTAGAATATACCTGCCTGATTCCCCAAGAAGCATCTGGGTGCCAAAATACATTACCACATTAATAATCAGCAAGTGTTTGACCACTTCCGTAACTTGATACATAGTAAGATCAGTTTTAAAACTTTTAGGCAAGTTGCCTTTTTTAGCAAAGATAATCTAATGATATAGACAATTCCGCTTAAATATTAGATGAAGTGAAATATTTCCTATCGTTTTCCAGCAATAAAGTATTATTTTTGAATATTATACTAAATAAATGCCATCAAATGGGGGAAGAATATTCCATAATAGATTATTTGGATATAGAACAACAATCCGATGTGAAGATGGAGTATGATAATGGAGCTATTGTTGCGATGTCTGGTGGTACCCTCAATCATGGGATCATTGGGAATAATATCAATACCGAAATCAATAATGCCTTGAAATCAAAGGATGGGAAATGTATTTCTATTAATGGAGATGTTAAGATTTTTATAGATAGAGCGAATGCATTTGTGTATCCTGATGGCATGGTTGTGTGTGGGGAGATCGAAACATTTTCCGAAGACGCGGATGCTATTATTAATCCTATGCTGGTTATTGAAGTCCTGTCAAAATCTACAGAAAGCTATGATAGGGGCGGTAAATTTCATAAATATTGTTCTTTGGAATCGTTTTGTGAATATGTATTGATCGATCAATATAAACCTGTAGTTGACTTGCTTTATAGGGCAGAGAAAGGCGTATGGAAAATGACGACTACCATAGGTTTGCATAAGTTTATTTACTTGAATTCAATTGGAGTTTCTATTAAAATGGAAGATATTTATAGGAATACTGTTAGGCTAGGGAATCCGCAGTTTCGGTTGGATTTCTAAAGTTGATAAATTTTATTTATTCATATGTTTTTAATTTTATTTTAATGCATGTGTTCCCACTAGGGTGGGAACCCTCCCAACAACCGCGAGACCATCTCCGATTTCTCGGAATCTCATCGTTAGGCCAATAAACCTGACCCTTCAATTTCCAACTTTATGGAAAAGAAACTATGGAAATTAAGGAGCTTTGGCTCCCGAATGCACCAAACAACCGGATCCGTATTGCTTCATGCAATTCTTTCAAAAATAAAATTATAACCTTTTAATAGAATAATTTCGTAACACTGGATGGCCAAAATGGCATCAAAAGCTACCCGTTTATTCAGGCCAAATCTGTATTATTTATAATTCTACCGCATCCTTAGCTCTTTAGAAAGCATGGAAAGCACTAAATTATATACGCAAATATAATACATTGTAGGTGAATTTGCAACTTTTTTGACTTTGTTTTGATTTTTTTGTAGTCAAAAAAGTGTTCTATGTAACCGAAAACCGCTTTCCTAACTCCTCCAAATCAAAAGTAACGATACAATTATGTCCAGAAGGACTCTTTTCCGGCTGGTTACAGGCAAAAAGCTGGTCGATAAGCCCCTGCATTTCTATATTGGTTAATTTTTGCCCTCTCTTTATAGCGGCACTCCGTGCCATAGAACGAGCAATATTCTCTCGGATACCCAATTCCAGTTCTAGGTTGGATTTAAATTGCTCCAATAGCATTTCTATAATTTCCTGTTCAGAATGCTCGCTTTTCATGTCAGCGGGCATGCCATGTATGACAAAGCTGTTTTGCCCAAAATGCTGAATATCAAAACCCAGTTGGTTAATCTGGGGCAAAATTTCCTTCAAGGTCGCGGCATCTGCTGGGCTAACCTCAATATTTTTAGGGAAAAGCTCCTGTTGGGTAGAGGCATTCGTTTGCTCCAATACCGCCAGAAATTTTTCGTACAAAATCCGTTCATGTGCTGCCGTTTGGTCAATCAGGATAAAACCAGACTTGATCTGCGTCATGATATAGCGGGCATGAATCTGGTAAGGTTCTTTCCTTTGGCGGGAGAAGCTTCCGGATTCGTCATCTAATTCCTCCGTTTCTCCCCATTTACTTTTTATCGTAAGGGAGCCTTGTTGTAAATCCTGGGACTCTTCCTGCTCTTGCGGTTGATCGAAAGCATCCAATCCATCATAGAGTTTTTGCCAATGTTTAAGATTGTCATTTTGGGGTCTAGATTTATTCACTGTCGGTATCGCCGTCGAGCTATCTGAACCCGAGAAGCTTTTTGGACTCCCGTTGTTATCTGCTTTGAGCCTTTTATTAGCCAAAACATTATCAAAACTGACTTCCTGATTAAAATCCAAGCTTGGCGTAATACTGTACTGCCCGAGTGCATGCTTTACCCCAACTTTTAGGTAATTATAGATTAACTTTTCATCTTCAAACTTAATTTCCTGTTTAGTCGGGTGCACATTAATATCAATTCTAGAAGGATCAATATCCAGAAAAATCACGTAAAACGGATAACTATCTTTAGGCAAAAGCCCCTCATATGCCCCCATGATAGCATGGTGGAGGTAAGAGCTTTTGATAAACCTGTTATTGACAAAAAGCAATTGATTTCCCCTGGTCTTTTTAGCAAATTCCGGTTTCCCGATATAGCCTTTCAAGGTAACGACATCGGTCGTTTCTTCCACCGGTACCAGTTTCTGATTGGTTTTATCCCCAAATATGGCTACCAGCCGCTGACGCAGTTTCCCCGGCGTAAGGTGAAACATTTCCGTATTATTATGATGTAAGGTGAAATGCAAGTCTGGGTGGGCGATGGCCAATCTCTGGAACTCATCCAGAATATGCCGCATTTCGACGGAGTTTGATTTCAAAAATTTTCTCCTAGCGGGGATATTGAAGAACAGGTTTTTTATAGAAAAATTAGTACCGTGTGCACATTGGCAAGCTTCCTGCGTTTTTACCTCCGATGCTTCCACTACAAGACGCGTACCCAACTCATCATTGCGTCGTCTGGTCTTGAGTTCCACTTGGGCAATAGCGGCAATAGAGGCCAATGCTTCCCCCCGAAAACCCATCGTACGAATAGAAAAGAGATCTTGTGCTTTCCGTACTTTCGATGTGGCGTGCCGTTCAAAACACATGCGGGCATCCGTTTCTGACATGCCGCAACCGTCATCAATAATTTGGATCAAAGTTCTGCCTGCATCCTTGAGGATCAATTGTACTTTCGAGCTCCCGGCATCAATAGCATTTTCCATTAATTCTTTCACGACGGAGGCTGGCCGCTGGATGACTTCACCCGCTGCAATCTGGTTGGCTATTGAATCTGGTAACTGCTGAATTATATCAGCCATTGGCTATGATGGTTTATGGTTTTAAAATTCTACCTGTTTGATCCTTAATTTTATAACTGCTCTTAGACTTGTTCCTGAATATTAATCTCCTATTTTTATTAAATGACAAGTCTATTATATAAAACATGATTTACGTAGGTCATGTTTTAATTTTTGATTAAAATTATAAAATATTTACGAATAAAACACTTGTAGTGCAATAGTAGGCAATTGTTTAGCTTAGTTAAACAGCAAAATATACGGATTTTAAATAGAAATGTTATGCTTATTGCCAATATTTTGATAACGGATAAGCATAATTACAACATATCTGTAGTGGTATTGGAGGGTTGCGTCATTGCATAGAAAAAAATACGCTAGGTTTGGTCTCAAAAATGATCGAATTATAAGATCATTCAACGATATGTCTGGCCGAGTTCTCTTCCACCATCTTAGCAATCTCTGGTAAGTATATCGTTAAAAAAAGATAACAAAGAAATACCAAAACCATGACGGTTATCAATAATATTTTGTTTGATCTCCGACGTTCTTTGGCTCGCTGTTCGGCATAGCCAGCAGTAGAACCCCGCCGGAATCCC
>JAHDGC010000985.1 GCA_020627865.1 Saprospiraceae bacterium
CCTGCCTGCGTGACCGCAGTTCAGGCAGGCCGATGGGACTCGTTTTTATAATTAAAAAAATTACAGTGTACTTACCATGTCATTATAAAAATTACATATTCGGATCTGCTGATCCATTTACATCGCCAATTTTTATGGCCTTAAAATCTTGACCGTCCAAGATAGCATTAAGATTTGTGACCTCCAAAGATGCTGGATGCATCCGCCAACTGGTATTGTCTGGAAACTCATCAGCGATACTTAAAATAACTTTAGTTAGGAATACCAAATCCAGGGTTGTTATCGTACCTGAGTTATTGATATCCGCGGCAATCAATTCTTCCGGTGTATCAAATGGTGTAATATTCAAAATATGCTTCCGGATCAATACCGCATCGAAAGTTGTCACGCCATTCGTCACGGGGCCACCCTTTTCTGGCACTATCGTATAGGTGTTGTTATCACTCAATTCGGAAAAATCATAAATTCCCGTTCCATCACTGATGACCTGCTGCATAGCTGTACTGTTGTTCACATAAAGGTTCACCACAGCATCTGGCACATCCAAATCCTCTACAGTTTTTATATTTCCAGAAATACCATATACCGTATTCCCAGAACCCGGATCAAAACCATTTAAGGTAAATGGCGCTGTACCTGCCGGATCAAGCCAATCACTCAGGCGCGTTTCCGGTGTCGTCCCTTGCCCCCAAGACCAATTGAAGCGGCCATGATAAACATTGAACACGGAACAACTGGCATTGCCACCATGCAACTGCCCCACGACCCGCTTGTTGGGATCAAACATGGGCGAACCAGAGGAACCGGCCTCCACGGTTCCGACATCCATTTGTAAACGAAAATGAGAATTGGGTGGTGTAGAAACACTATCGTTCCAGATAACGGTATTGGCATGGATAAAGGCCGGATTATTATCTTTGCTCAACTTTTTAATATCCCCACGGGGATGATGAATCAACATGGAGCTATTTGGCGCCGTGGTAGAACGACTCCAACCATTGAAGTAGACATTAAAAAAGTCAGGGATTGTCGTAGAAAGTTCAAAAAGAATAAAATCACTTTCCAATCGAGATGCCACTATGGATAGCCCGAGGATAGAACGATATTCCGGTTCTAGCGTTGGCGTATTGCAATCCGCAGATTCATAATGGAAATCGGTTCGCCACAAATCATAAACGGGCGTATATCCTGCAATACAATGGAAAGCACTCAAGACATAGGGATGCCCATTTTCCAAAGTATTATTCATTAAGCTACCCGAGCACCAGCCTATCCCCTCCTCGAAGACGCGATTAATTCTCACGGTTCCTCTCGCCTGATCTTCCCATCCTTCTCCTTCCGAACAATGGATATTCACATGACAATCTAGCGCATCTCCAAAGCCATCGGAACTGTAATTGTTAAAACCAGTAGCAGGCGGGATCATTTTATCATGCTCATAGGCGACCATGATTTTATAGAGGTGTAGCCTTCCTTTATTTTTTGCAGCAAGGGGTTCAAAATATTCTATAACCGCAACCTCTCCTTTTATCATTCCTGTCATGAACATGCCAGATTTTTTATTATTTCTGCTGGTATAAGCCCCCTTGACCTGCTTGCCCACTCCATCATACATGAATAGCCTTGCCCCGGCGGGCATAAAAAACTCATCATACAAAGCATACAGACCAAGCGCACCTGACGATTGAATTTTTAGTCGCCAAATACGGTCGCCATTGGGCAGTTCTGTCCATTCGCCATGACGAAGTGGGTCAAAATCTACGGCAACGGGCGCCGCAAAACGCACCGTGCCGACCATTTTTTGGTCTTCCGCAATAATTTTATCCATATCTAAGGATTCAACTGAGCGGGTTTTCAAAACTTGGTTAGCCATTCGCTGATTATTGGCAGCTTGCATTTGGTTGCCTAT
>JAHDGC010000135.1 GCA_020627865.1 Saprospiraceae bacterium
TTCCTGAATAGCCTTTAACTCCTCGGCGGAGCTAGCACCATTGGCAAAAATTTCCGGTGTAAACTGTAAGGGATGCATATGCATAAAATCCTCCCTTGACATTCTGTACATTTCCAAGATCCGTTGGTTACATGCTATTGGCTTTTGTTTTTTTATGTCAAACAACATAACCCCTACAACATCATTTTCTACAAGTGATTTATGGAAAGAATGATCTTGTTCTAAAAGTATATCAGTAGAAATCATTATTTGGGTATTAAGATTATAGTATATCAGCAATGTCACAATAATAAAAATAATCTTCATTATATAAAACATTGCGGGACTGTTTAAATGTCACAAAGCGAAATGTAGGGAAATTGTGGGGAATAATAGATTTTTTATCTTGATATTTTTTTTATCGAACAAAATCTTCTTTAAATTGGTTATATGAAAAACGAATACAATAATGACAAACTACCATACCGAATTTGAAGAAGAAGATCGTTCTCTAGCTTTCCATCCTTACAATGTACTACTTACGCTACTACTTGGCAGTATTTGTGCTTTGTTCCTTGCTTTTTCTGGTGCTTATATCTACACATTGGTACAGCAGGATGTTCCACCGATCGAATTACCTTTATTATTTTTGTTGAATACCATCATCCTCTTACTGAGCAGTGCCGCTATGAATTGGGCCAAAAAGGCCTACCTCATGGATCATACGGAAAACTACCAGAAAGCGCTTTGGTATACCATTATCCTATCCCTTATTTTTTTGGGTGCACAATTTAGTGCTTGGAATATGCTGTTCCAGCAAAAGATTTTCTTTACCCACTCTACACTGGCTTCCTATGTTTATGTCATTTCCGCGCTACATCTTGCTCATGTTATTGCTGGGCTTCCCTTTCTGGCTATTTTTCTTTATGTTGCTCGGACTAAAATGAAGGAACCTGTTAGTGTATTGGTGTATTTTTCTGATCCGGAAAAGCGGCTTAAGCTCAATCTTTTAACGAAATACTGGCATTTTCTGGATTTGCTTTGGATTTATTTGATTGTATTCTTTTATATTAATTATTTTATTTTTCGGTAAAGGGTTATCATATGGCTATGTCCCAAAATAAATTTTAATAGTCATTAATCAATAACGATATTATCTACAATCGTGCATCCAGTTCCGCTATCCGTGATGGTTACTTGATATGTTCCGGGGGACATGCATTCTGGACTGGGTTGATCTCCAATAGTTGGATCACTCCAAGCATAGGTGTATGGATTTGTATTGCTGTGGCTAGTACCAAAAATTTCTACTTCTGCCAATTGTAACTGACCGGTTCCGTTCAGATAAACCCGAATAAATCTGCCTGGACGATTTACTGAAATCGTAAAATCTCCCCCTCCAGTTTGGCTATAGTTATAGGATGTAACCCCAGGTTGCGTAGCGGCTGTTGCCGAATCAAAGCTTGTAAAAGCATTATCAGAGACCAAAATTGTATAATCATAAACCGTAGTGCTACAACAATCCGTACGACCGTAGATCACCAGATCTGTCAAATCAAAATTGCCGGTTAGGTCAACCTGCCACCAAGGATTTCCTTCAGATGCCGTAATCACCAAGTCGGGGTTGAGGATACTGTTGCCTTCCGCATTTCCATCTATTGCAAAAACAGGATTCGATCGTTCTGCAAATGCCCTACTGGATACTTGCGCAAGTTTATCTATTGCTAGATTTTGCACAATAGGCACATTGTAATTTTCCATATTCAGGGTATACAGATAAATACTTCCTTCCGGACAATTTTTACAACAAAAAATTTCCTTTAGCACATATGGAATATCGCAGGAGGTTTCTGAAGAGCAAGCATCCGGTGCGGCAATCGTAATTGGGATACTTGTATTACAAAAATCATAATTAATCACCCCCGTGACATCTCCATTACTTACCGGAAACGGACCAAACAGAACGCTTTCGTTAAAAAAACCTGTTTGTCCCAATCCACGCCACTCTTCCCCATCTTGCCCATATACCGTAAGGGTAAAGTAGAAAAGATCATCGTCAGGATTGTCGGCCGTATTGTTATCATTACACATAACATCGGTTAGCACATAAGTGCTCATATCTGTATAAGAAAAGCTAGCGACTACGGAACAATTGGTCGTTTCTTCAAAACGAATCAATACTGTTTCCACATCATAATCTACCGAAAGACTAACGGTTTGAGGGGAGGGCAATGTTACAGCATCTATGGTAACAACGGAAGTTCCTGCAATCACTTCTATTATTTCTTCAGGTGCTCCTTCCCCCCAAATTACGGTTATATCCAGATCAATGGTTTCAACCTGATCGTTACATGCAGAAATGGTCATGGTATCAATTCCGATATTACAATTTTGGTTCACCAAACAAATATTAACCAACTCTACCGAATCTACCACTTCACAATTATGATTTGCCGTTACGGTAACGTAATAAAAACCAAAGTCTAGGCTAGTCAATCCCGTTAACTGATTCACGGCATTATTAGAGGTATAGCCATTCGGCCCTGCCCAAGCATAAGTGGCTCCTAGAATTTCGTTGACTGCTATGGTTGCAGTCCCTCCACCATCATCGACCGTACAAGCATCCGTTGCACTAGGTTCCGGAGCAGTATCATCTACCACAACCGTAACAGGCTGGCTAATACTGCATCCCGCATCCGTCACAACGGTAACATTATAAACCATAGTTTGAGGAGGGTTAACAGTGGGATTCGCAGACCGATTATCATCTATATAAATATTGGGTACCCAAGCAACAGACAAATTAGAAAGATCATTCAAACCTCCAATACTACTGGCATCCCCTAACATTATACTGCCCCCCTGACAAATAGAGACATCTCCGTAATTGAGTACAGGGGTTGGATTAAACGTTACAACGACTTCGTCGCTAGCGGAACAGTTACCATCACTTGCAGAAAGGGTGTAGGTCGCAGCATAGTTACCGGAAATATCCGATGGGAAAGTAAGCACCGGTGTTGCACTAGCAGGATCATCCAATCCTGCGGCGGGTGTCCAAGTATAGTTATAACCATCATCCGAACTTCCTAGCTGAGCCGCGAGGGCATCCCCCTCACATAAGGCTACATCATCTCCTGCATCGACAACCAAGGGAGGTGTTATCGTTATGGTAACATCATCCGTTGCGGTATTCCCCGCACAATCCGTAACGACGAGGGTATAAGTAGTGGTTGTCGCAATACTAACGACAGGGTTTGGAGAAAAGGGATCATTCATCCCCGTGGTTGGTGTCCAAAAATAAGAGAATCCATCATAAGTATCGCTCCCGCCTAACATTACATTGGCATAAACACAAGCTGTCGCGTCATTTCCAGCATCTGCCACAGGGGCTTCATCAACCATAAAAACGGTTACCCGATCGGTTGAAGGAGGACAGCTACTCGGTACGATAGGAGATACGGAAACTTCATATACCGTTTCCGAGGCAGGATTAACCGAAATAGTCGGCGTATTGGTCGTACCAACGATAGAAGAAAAATCTCCAGAAATAACAGCCCAAGTATAATTATAATTGGTTGGGTTGCCTCCTACTCCTATAGTTGTTGTTGTATTGGCACAAATGGACTGATCAGCGCCAGCAGAAGCCGGTGGCATATCCACAGGAATAACAACATAATCAAAAGTTGGACATCCTCCCGGTGCATCGGAAGAAGAAATCGCGATTTGCACATCATCCATCAGTCCGTCGTAATATTGTGCACCGCTATCTCCAAAAACATTGGAACCAAAAACCATCCCTAGTCCTCCAGAATCATTATGACCTGTAAAAGGCGATAAAGCAGCATCGATTCCGCTTTCACAAATTCCATTTACGCACAACGCTACAAACCCCGTATCATCAATACTAAATGTTACGGAATACCAACTGCCTGCAGTGAGCGCTACGGAGCTGGTCAAGGTGACCTCATTTCCACCTTCCTTTGCTCTTGCCCTAACCACACCATTTTCAATCCTGATCGTTATACCATTGCTCCCTCCTTCTTCATAAAGTGTCTGGATACCGGTTCCTGGATTATCAGGATTGAAAGAAAAGCTAATATCAAGGGTTGTAAAATCTTGATTAAACCAACCTGTAGCATTGTTTCCTGTAGAATATCGGATACCATGAGACGTACCATTAAAATCAGCAGAATAGCCCCCTGAAACTGCCGTCTGGCTATAATCGGGATATGTCCCTCCCGTAGCATCGTGACCATTTCCGGAAACATCTTCCGTAGTATTTTCAAAATTATAATAGCCCCAATCCATGCCATAAGATTGCACCTCCAATTGCAACATGGAATACTCCGTTGGTGTAAAAACAGGATCTTCTATTGTTGGATCGTCGAAAGTACCTGCCCCAACTACGACAGACCATAACAAATTAGATACGTTAGATACCGTTGCATCAAGATTCACAGCATCTCCTGCACAAACGCTGCTGTACTCTCCCATCGTAATAATTTCGGCTACACCTGCCGGTGTCACATTTATGTCTCCTACCGCAACAGCACCCGTGCAACTATTGGTCACAGAAATATTATAAGTATGGGCCATGTCATCAACGGCAATGGTAGCCGACTCTGAATCTGGTGGGTACAGAAAATTTAAATTAGGATCGGTAGTACTGGACCATAAAACATCATAATCATTAGATGCTGGGGTAATCGTTATATTAGATATAACAACCAAATCCCCTGGACAAGCCACTTGCCAATTGGAAGAGATATGAATGGTCGGCGGATCGAGTGGCTTTATTTCTATAGAAAATTCATCTGTAGAAACACAGGTAGTTCCGACATCCGTTACTTGGAGATAAAAATTATAAGTAGTGCCAGCGGTCAACTGTCCGGGATCAAGTATGGGTTGTGCAATCGTTGTACTGCTCAAACCATTAAGGGCACCATCCGGCGGGTCAGATGTCCAAAGATAAGTGGCTAAGGGACTTTGGGAAGCGTTATTTCCAATTTGAAAAGGCGGATCAGTGGAACACATGGCCGTGTTAGCGATTCCCGTTTCTGCTGGAGAAGTACTTGTTGGTGTAACATACAGGGTCACGAAATCGATATCCACACAACCATCCGAATCTGTCACAAACAACTGGTATATGGTCGTATTTTCGGGAGATGCAATGGGTTGGGCAATAAAAGGATTACTCAGGCCCTCCTGGGGTACCCATTCATAATGAAGACCGAGCATCGCTGGTGTACCGATCATTAACTCCTCCCCCGGGCATAAAATATCATCAGGGCCAGCATTTGCGGTATTGGCTTCAATATTAACCGTAATAAAAGCAGTACTTGGTTGGCAGAAGCCTATAGTATCCGTAACAGAAATGGTATATTGATAAGCGAGGGTTGGCCCGGTTAATGTTGGTCTCAAAATATAGGGATTACTTAGCCCTATGCTTGGCGACCATTGATATTGCCAATTTGGATTTTCAAAAATAGTAGAACCAATAGGTGGCCCTAATTGCACATTCACCTCATCTGCACAAGCAAAAAACAAGTTACTTCCGGCATTGGCAAGTGGCACTTCCTGAATCTCAACTAAAACAATATCCACATCTGAGATGCCGGTATTGGGGTTAAAGACAGTAAGCGTGTACACCGTACTGCTAGAACCCGAAAAAATGGGTTGCGCTACATTTGGGTTATCCAAGTCCATCGGTGGATACCAACTATATTCCCACACGCCCCCACTCGGGTCAGGTACGCCAAGCTGCACAGGGCTGCCGCCACAAATTTCATATAAACTTTCACCCGTATTCGCTACAGGTAACGATGTAGGATCAAAAGGCGGTACATCGTCACCACCATTACCTCCATCAGGAATACAAGCAGGGATAACCGTAATAGAATCAACCACACTGCTTCCGGAACAAGTATCTGTAGCCGTCAGAAAATATGTGATGGTATCCAATACATTTTGCGCGATAACAGTAGGCGCATCAATGTTATCATATAAATCTAAATAAGGTGTCAAATTTGTTGAGGGAGACCAACTGTACGCAATCTCAGGTTCACCACTCATCCCGATAGGTAAGTTTACCCCACAAGCTATGGTAAGCTCATTAATAGCGTCAGGAGCATTGGGTTCATAGGCATCTACACTAGGAGTATTACGATATATACTCGCCCGAACGGTATCGGTAACCACATCGCCACATGCTCCAGTGACTGTCACCTGTTAAGTCATGGCAGAGACATCCGGAGGCCATTGGTTGGGATCAAGTGTAGGCTGTGCAATCAAGTTGTTATTTAATTCTCCCGGATTCAGTGAAGTGCCATCTGCCCTACCCCATTCATAGGTATAATTATACAAAGCAGGTGTTCCGATTGTGGTCGTTTCTAAGCTGGAAATATTATTTGGATAATCAGCACAAATAAGCTGATCTAGCCCAGCTTCGGTCGAGGGCAATTGATTGAGAATAATGAACATGGTATCCGATGTCGTACCACAAACCAAGCTAGTTGTAGTCAAGACAACTTCATGGATACCAACCTCGGATATTCTTATAGAAGGACCTGCGGTATTGGTATTTGTAATATTGCCACCATAGCCATCAGCGGTTGTGCCCGTAGCAGCAAAAGTCCATGAATAGGAAGTGTACAAAGGATTGAAGCGGCTGTCTAAAACGATCGGTATCCCTGAACAGCCCACAGTATCTGGCCCAGCATTCGCGGAAGCCCCATTAAGAACAAGGACAAGCTCATCTTCAGCCGAAACCCCTGTGCAAGTATTTGTCATGGTTAAAGTGTAATTACCAACCTGGCCCAGTTGAAAAGAGTCGATAGTTGGTTGTGGTAATGTAGGATCATTGAAATAAGCTTCTGGTGCCCAGGCATATTCAAAATTTTCAAAGATCATAGCATCGTCGCCCAATACAATATTAGCATTAACACAAACTTCAGTATCTGCTCCTGCATTAATGAAATTGGCAGGGTCTTCATCTACATACACTGTTATCTGATCTTGACTAGCCAAGTTTGTACAATCTATATATTGTAAATTATAAACCGTAGTTTCTGTTGGACTGACTTGAATGATGCCTTCCGTAACATCGACAGAATTCAAAGAAGCGAAGTCACCACTAACGACACTCCAAGTATAATTGGATTCTGTGTAGTTATCGGTACCTATTGCCAGAACATCTCCATTACAAATATGATAATCGTCCCCTAGATCAGCCAACTGATAAGGAGGTATTATGGCAACCAATACCGTGTCCAGATCTATTGCTCCCAAAGCATCTGTCACCTGTACTGTAAATGTTGTGTTGTTGGAAATATTTATGGTTGGGCTAGCTGTATTTTCGTTGGTAATACTATTAAGGGTTGTAGCGTCTCCCGCTGTCCAGTAATATTCATAAGGTGGCTCTCCTCCACAAACATCCAATAATCCATCAATAACGGCATCCGTATTCAGACAAACCGTATCAGAAGTGGTTTGTAATAACAAGGTACTGAAAGCAGAGATGAAAGCATGCTGTTGTATATTATTTTCATATAAAACACCCGGTGTTGTGGGGAAATCGCTAGAACCGCCACTAACCGCACCGGCCAAATACACTTTACCATCAGAAAGAATAGGCCTTTGCCAACAATAATCACTCTGGCTACTCCCCAAAAAAGAACCTTGCAAAAGTCTTGTTAAATCTTGTGAAAAACGAAGGATATAGACTTCAAAACTCCCCTTGGAGACAAGTTGAAATCCATCGGTAGGAATAGGTAAGGTTCCATTCCTCAAAAAACCATTAACATACAAATGGCCACAATCATCCTCAATGATACCGGATATTCCTGTATAAGAAGCGCCGTGCACGTCCAAGTAAGTAGCCGCAACAATCTGACTTGAAGCCGTATTAATCTTCGCCAAATAACCATTGTACCTTGCACTATTATCTGCGCTAAAAGAATTTCCAACTAAGGGCAGATCAGCATTCGCCCCGTCAATAGATATACCCAGATAAACATGGCCATCCGCAGTTGCATGAATGGCACTACAATATTCATTCGCTTCTCCACTACCTATTCCTGTTGCATATAACACATCATTTACACCATTCCCTAAATTTGCCAGCACATCGAGTTTTGCCATAAAAACGTCTGCCGTACCATTGATATTTTCATACTGGTAAAACGCATCAGATGTCGTAAACATATCTCCAGAGAAAGTTCTTCCGGTAACATATATTTCTCCTGTAGCCTCATTCACATCCAGTGCTTCTGACAATGTCATGGCTCCCGGATTATTGGTATCGTCGCCGTCAACATATGTAGAATAGGCCAAATCGGAACCATCTGTAATGAGCGTATCCGGTATGATGACACTTAAAAAACCGGAGAAGGTGCTTCCGGAGGAAAGCCTATTTTCTTGCCATGCACCGCTTGTTGTTGGAAAGTCTGCCGCATTTGTATATCCTGTCAAATAGATATTACCATCAAAAGTACACATCTGATTTACGGTTGTCGTACCGTATCTTCCTCCGAGATAAGAGCCATAAATGAATTCGGAGCAATTAGGGTTTAATTTCATGACCCAAGTTTGCGTTTTATTGGTTCCGGGATTAAAGGATAAGAATGCATTTATTGAGGTTGGAATTCTTGATATCGCAGACGAATGGCCATCAGCAACTCCTGCCAAATATATATTACCATCACTATCGAGATCTATAGCATAGGATTTAATCCGCCAGTTATTGTTGGAATGACAAATATAAGTAGAGAAAAGCACTGTAGTCATATCGTGGCTCATTTTGGTAACGAAGCCCTGATGACTACCAGTAGGAATAGGACCGATCACACCCGGCGTAACTAAAATGTTATCATTGCTATATTTATATCCCGTTATAAGAATCCCATCATCCGTTACTTTAGCATCTCTACCGGTAGCATTATTTTCAGGAAAAATTGTACTGGCCAACAAAGTAACGGGATCAATAACTAATGGATATGCTGCGTTATATGTTGCGACCTCAAAGGCAATTCTATTTTTGTCAATTTTATACCTACTCTCCACTTTCACTTCTTCCCCTTGTATTTTCTGGTAAGAAAACGGAGCACCTTTTCTGATATTTCCCAAAGGTGTTGCCATAACCATTTCCCCATTGTCATCAATACAGAAATCGGTAATGCCTTCTAATTTCATCTGGATATTTTCAACATCAGCCCCTGGATATAGAACAAAGTCATATTCTACCGTTCCATCATTTTTTGCATAAAAACGCAAGTCAATATTATGGTAAATATTTTCGTACCAGACTTCCCTGAAGGCAGGAATTTCTTTAATGGTGGTTCCTTGAAAATAGTTAATTTTTGTCTGTTTCCTTCCCTTTCCATTGATGCGTAAATTGGGGTTCGCATTTTCAAAAGAAATATTCCATACGAAGCCTTCCGCACCTGTACTCCCTCTCGTCACGAAAGATATTTTGTTTTTCAAAAATCTAATAGAGTATTGTAGGGCATCAACTTTAAAGAAAAAATCTTCCGAGAGTTGCCCCTTATTTTCTTCAAAACTTATCAATTTTGCACTTTCACGGAGGATAGAGTCCATATTAAAACCTTGCCCCTCTTTTTCAGATAAGGGGGCAAATTCAGCATCAGTGTAATAATTGGCATGACTAAATAACTTTATATTTACAAAGACATTATTTCTCCATATTAAAAACCCAATGATCCCTATAAACCAAATCAACAGGTAATTAGTAAGGTGAAACAAATTTAACCGGAATGCTTGAGCTTGAGCGGTTTTCATATTGATATATTGTCCTTTCACAAATAAACAACAGCATTTTTACATTTGACTTACATTATTTTTTTTATACTAGACCAATGCTATGCTTATCAAGGACGAATCAAAAACCATGACAAGAGTAGAGGCTTTATTTCACTGTAAATTTTTTGTAGAATTCATGTTAATCCGTAATCTAAAACACATGCTCTTACAGGAAAATACGCATAAACAAATAAATACATATTATAATAATTTAATATTTATTTTCGAGCACTACACTTTCACTATTAAATAAGTTTATAATAATAGAGCAAAAGTAGTGAAAAAAAAATGCCGAATAAGAAAAAGATCTTACCCGGCATTCGGTCATTAAAATACTATAAATACGTCTAATTCGTCTTCACAATTTTGTATGATTTTTGGAGTTGTCCTTCTCTATTTACCATAAGATGATATGTTCCGGAAGGTAAGTCAAAAACATCCAATTTTATCGTATTAAACCCTTGTTGTAAGTCATAATTTCCTCTGCGAACTTCCCGGCCTAGCACATCTATAAGAACCAGCCCAATTTCCTTATCATCATTTACAACAACATCAACATGCAAATATGTGAATGATTTATCTAATGGATTCGGGTAAACTCCCATAAAAGTATCTTCTTCGCAATCTGGTTCCACCTCAATCACCTTTGAATAGGTGTAATTCCCATTTTCATCTACCAGTTTAAGCCTATAGTAACATCTTTCTCTTCCAAACAAATTATCTTCCGTCTGATATTTCCCTAAATCACTATACGGAATAACTTTTATAGCCGTATAAGTTAAGCCATCAGAACTTTTCTCCAATTCAAAGTGACTGAACTGCTCTGCATCTGCCGACTCCCATTCTAATGTTGCCCTACAATTATTTGCGGTTCCTGCAAAAGAAGCTAGCTTAATGGGCAGTAAAGATTTATTAATATGAATCATTGCCGTTCCGCCAGAGAAACTTGTCACACCGTCAAACTGAATATGGTTTCTGTCATTCTCAACAGGCGGATTCGTTAATCTTGTATGATTACCAAGTTCATCATAAGGACTTACCCGGATACTATTCATATTCTCAAAATTTGTCTGGCCTGTTATGCCAGTTCCAAGTTCGTTGACATCCGCATCGGGATAGAAGCGATCCAGTTTAAACCATACCACCTCTGACACCGGCGGCACCGTAACGCCCCAAGCCTGTGCCTGTGTAACTGCCGCATCGTATAGCTGCTTAAATTCATTTTCAGGGAAGTAAAAACGAATATTTACAGGTGCCGTAAGTGGAGCGTTATCTACCGTTTTAACATACCAATCACGAACCATAACGAAGGTTGCATCATCTGCACCAATTGCATAACGATCTGTCGCAGTATCATCTACCCGAATCTCGATGTATTCTATCGGTGTCGTATTGGCTCCCATCTCAATAGCAAACAAGTATTCATCCGGATCTAGTGGATTAAAGTAATAACGCCATTGTCCATATTCACAATAAGTCCAGGATTGGATTACACCATTCAGCAGGGCATTATTCACGTGTTCTCCAATGCTATCTACACTATTCATCAAGAAGTAGTCCGTAGTCTGAAGAGCAGTTGGTGATGTTGCATCCTGTGTTATAGCATACTCTACCACCGGATTATCACAATCCAAATAATATCCAAAATCATAGGATGCTTCCGTCGCCTCTGTCGAAGCATCTACCCTCTTCTCTACATCCATTTTTCCTAATGTCGGGACTACTGTTAATCCAAGATGATTATCGGAATCCAACTTATCGTCCCCTCCTGCAAGATCAGGAATCGCCATATTATATGCAGCAGCCATATCAGCATCCGGCAATGTAACAACAATGTTATAATCTGGAATATTCCCTACCATTCCATTGTAATCCTCATCCAACAATAAGCCTGTAAATGCATAAACACCATCCATATCAGTTCTTGTAACGGCCGTAACATCTGTAGTCCCATCATTATTGTAATCAATACTCAAGGTTAATTCCGCAGCTGGCATTCCCGGCTCCCCAACATCTTGTGCATTATTATTATTGTAATCCATCCAGACGTAATTTCCAAATGCTGCACCTCCTTGATAGTATCCGAAATCTACGCCCGTTTCATTGGCTGTCGTTACATCTACGCTTACTGGATCACTTTCACTATCCGTCCCTAAGCTGTGC
>JAHDGC010000136.1 GCA_020627865.1 Saprospiraceae bacterium
GCAAATAGTCGAGGGCTGCAATATAATTTCCCCTAGATTCTTCGCTATTCCCGATGTTGTTGTAGATGGAGGCCATGCCTTTTTTGTCGCCCAACCTTTCCCTTATGACCAAAGCTTGTTGGAAATAACCAATGGCCAAGTCGGAATTCCCATGAATGATTTCTACCACTGCCCGATTGTTACGTGCTTGTGCCAATCCTTTATCATAGGCCGATGCCCGTGCCTGATCAGCGGATTGCTCCAAGATAAGACGCGCCGAATCTGGATGGTCAAATTTGTATTCCCACCCGATGTCATTGAGTAGGTCAATTTTTTTTTCCGAATTTGCCGTTGTGGCAAGTAAATTTTTCAGGCTATCAATAGGAGTCTGTGCATATGATAGGCATAGGCATATCCCCAAGAGAAGGGTTAATGAAAAACGGAGGAAGCAGTTATATTTTTGGATAGTGGTGATTTTGTTCCTTATTTCTTATCCACCAAAATCACCCCATGTGCCATAAATTTCAGTTCCGTTTCTGGCTCGGTAATGGCTTCAATTTCCTCTTTTGATTTTCCAGCATCTTCTGCATAATGCCGCAATTCGTCAACGGGTGTGGTTTCATAAAAAGCATAGCCGTCCATGATGACTTCCTTTCCGGCAATATCCAATGGCATGAAAAAACCGTAATCTTTGAATTTGACGAACATTTCTGGTTTTCCGGCTTCCTTGGAGATGATGTTCATCCAGCAGCCTTTCACCTGACAGACCGATTCGACCGTACCTTTTACCTTGGCCTCTATTTTTTCCTTGCCCTCTATTTTCGTCAACATCTCGTCGTAAGACATGGCACCTTTGGCTGTAATCTTTTCGCCGAACATATTATCGCTACTGGATGCCATCTTGGATTGATTGCAGGCAAACAGGCAGATGGAACATAATAAAAGAATGTATTTCATGATTTGTTTTTTAATTTTTTATAAAAATTTTCATGCAAACATTCCAGAGATTTGCATCTCTGGCAAGGATATGACGTCCTTACAGGACTCATTCTTATCAGAATGCCAAGGAATAGTTTACAAAGTACAACAAAAATAAAGATAAAAAATGATAATATTGTTGGTTGGGTTTAAAATCAGGTCATTCTCTACTATTCTTAAAAGAAAATTATTTGGCCATGATCCAATTTTGGTATAATTTTGTCAGTTGTTTCAGCTTAGAAACGTCGTAAGCAATCACGACGCTACTCAAATTATAAAAAAATAATACATACAAATGATTAAATTTAAAATTAACACATTTTTAGCGGCTATTCTTTTCATGGCTGGCATACTGACATTTACGGCCTGTTCAAAGGATGAAGATACCGATCCAGAGGAGGAGATGGAAATAATGGCCGAGGAAATTCCAGAAGATGTCTTGTACTATTTTTCTGGAAAAGTAGATGGTGTACAGACGGATATTCACGTTACCTTAACGAATGAAAATCTTGTATATCATTCGACCGGAGGGCTATTCAGCCCACCAATTTGTGCCATTGATTATGGAGCATCAATAGGTAATCAGGAGCTAGAGATCCCACCTAGTTTTTCGTTTGAGCTTAACCGCTTTTTTGAGGGCAACTGTGACCAAGAGATCAATGTTTTTAATTCATTGATCACGACAGGCAATGTTTCATTCGCGACCAATGAAGAGGAGGAACAGATGAAGTCTGTCACTGTAGATTTTGAAAATACAAACGGAAGGTATACCAGTTTAAATCCGGCCAATAGTCAAAATAGTACGTTCACGATTTCAAAATCTGAGGAAAGCAATAATGCTTTCGGGATGTATCAAATTCTGGAGGGTACGGTAAACTGTACTTTGTACAAGGAAGATGATCCGGCTCAATCTATCCAAATCGAGGATGGTAAATTTCGATTGGATGTTTCTTCTTATTTTTAATTAGCGGATAGAATTTAGATTTTACTTCGCTGCTTTTTTCAAGGTTCAATTGTCAAGATAAAGTTGCGATGCTAAATTAATGTGAACAGCTTTTTGTAGAACAGGATAATATCATTGGTTATATTATCCTGTTTTTATTTGGCCAACCTAATGTAAAAAAGGAAAGCCGAGTTTCCCCAGCTTTCCTAGCTATTATTCAAAAACTTAAATCCTTAACAATATTCAACAAGTCTAAGTAATTAATTCGTATTAATGTTTCACCACAAACTTTTCAATTTGCTTGTGAGTTCCATTTTGCAACTGTAAGAAGTACATGCCTGAACTTAAATCAGCAACATTCAATCTCATGTTCGTATCCGTAACAGGCTGTGTCATCATTACTTTTCCATATAAGTCGACAACTGCGATTTGGCCATTCATAAATTCAGGAGCGAGGCTAACATTCAAAACATCTTGCGCTGGATTCGGGAACAAGGCTGCTTTTGCTAACATACCTTCTGCATTAGTTCTTGCATCTACTCTAGTGTCACCTTCTGGGAACATTTTTCCAATAACATGACTCTCAAATTGAGGCATTGCATTACCACAACTTCCTTCATAAATTCTAATATTTTGGAAGAAAGAATCTCCATTTTTACTACCACCATCATGATCTGCAACAAAGAACAGACGATCTGCTGCGCCAGTGTAAAACTGTCCAACAGGAATCGTGTAGGATACCCAGTAGCCAATATTACTGTAGTTATTGTAATCGGATATACCCCAGTTTTGTGTACCATGCACCTGGAAGGTTAAGTTAGAAGAAATCGCATTATCATCATCAAAACCGATGCCGTGAATCTCTCCTTCTGTAAGAGAACCAAATTCAAACTCTATCACAGTATTTGCAGTAATGTTGTAATTTAGGGAAATAGATTTCCAACCGTTATTGGTAATAGAGATATAACCATTCGTAACAGTATGTTGACCATTATCTTGGCTACCACCATACGAGTTTACAGTATAAGCAGTCAGGTCAATTTCCAAGCAATCGCCACCCGGAGTCGGGCAAGCAGGACAGGAGGAACCACCACAATCGACCCCCGTTTCATCTCCGTTTTGAATACCATCAGTACATGTTGGGGCAGGCGCACCACTCACGCAGAAGTTAGTCGTTTCAGAGCTGGCAAACTGTCCACCAGAAGCCAAAGTATTGCCATCAGCATCTCTAAGGGCGTAAGAACCATTACCATAACCACAGCAAATACCGTCTCCGTAAGCATCGAAAATGTTAAAATCATAGCATCCATCTGCCAAGCAAATATCAATAGTAATGGTGCTACCATCAGCCTGATTACCATAAGTTCCTCCATTCGCAACGGTATTACCACCAGAAGTAACAGACCAGCTTGTTTCCTCTGGATAGTTATCCAAGGTAATCGTCAAGGTCACATCATTTTCCGTACAGTTTGTCGGGCAAGCTGGGCAAGAAGAACCACCACAATCAACACCGGTTTCATCTCCGTTTTGCACACCGTCACTACAAGTAGGGCCACCGCCACCACCACCACAATCGGCTATGAGGCAAGTTCGCTGGGCAATACGATTTCTGATGACCGCTCCTGGCTGTGAACCAAATCCAAGATTAAAATTGATCCCTGTCGTAAAGTGACAGTAACTCATGATCGTTCCGCCACCAGAAGGAGAACCCGGATTGGAACAAGAACCTTCAGTAGAACCTGCACAACCATCAATGGCCGTATTGTTTCCATTCCAAACACAAGCATGGGTATGTCTTGAACCGAAAAGGTGACCCATTTCGTGAACAAATACAGAAACAGTCCATGACCATGTAGGTACAGTACTGTAAGAAGACTGAATACCACTGAAACACATATTGGCATCAAGGTTAGAATTACAAACACCACTAAAACCAGCAGCGATTCCACCAGCACCATCATAGCTCAGTAGATGTCCGATATCTCCATTGAAAGAATTCCTGTAGCTTTGGAATTGACTCAACAAAGTACTAGAACTCGTACCCGTATAAGGGCTATTCGTTGTCCAGATGTAAAGATCAGACATGTAGGTTTCGATACTCTCATTTGCATACAGTGTTGCGGATTGGTTAAAAACACCCGTGATATAGTTTGTGGTACCATTACCTTTATCGTTATAAATATCGTTGTCCACCTCAACATAAATTTGCACGCAATCTCCCGCATCACGAGTAGTATTATCCATAAGGTCTTCAGGTGTATACGGTCTATCATCATCTTGTACCCCACACTCATAATCCGGCTGAATATTCATATTCGCATCCAGGTAAAGGATATGTTCGTTTTCCGGATTCTTTCCCTCCATTTTTCCTAACACTAAATTTCCTTCATCGTCAGCAATAAAACCAGACATTTCATCTTCAAAGATACTAATAGCAACAAGGGAGTTGCTTATCCCCTTGATTACCCCTCTGTAGTGTAAGCCCAAATCTGCATCTAGCAACTCTTTTGAACCACTCGTGCGCACTGTAAAACCTGGTGCGAAAATGTCAACCTGTACCAATTCAAGAACAAGGTCTTGCCGGTATAAACTGGGCACCTCAAGACTGATTGCTGTTTTATTTGCATCTATAGCGGTACGTAATGCTTGTTGGTTCAATTTTAAAATAGTAGCTTCTGAAACGACTTCTTGAATATCGTCCCTTCCTTCGGCAGATGTTCGGGTACTTTGAAACAAATTAACGGGTGCGAAAGTAACACCAGCTTCTTTGTAAGTTTTGACCATTTTAGAAATGGCCTTTTCGTTTTGTTGTGAGAAACCAGAATAGCTCAAAAACATAGCGAGCATTAAAATCGTAAAAATTCTCATTTTGATTAATTATTTATGGTTTATATAAAAAAGATATTTCCATTAGAATGCTATCCATGCAGCTTCGGCTACATGTTGCTATAGTGTTCAAAAAAAGCATAGGATTACTAGACCGTACTAGTCAATTGAAAGCACAGTATAGAAAAAATGGGCACCTTGCATACACTCTCAATTCAAGTATATACACGACGTAAGTACCAGCATAACAGATACCCTACATACACTTATCAATTCAAGCATATGCACCATATATAAGTACCAGTGTAAAATTTTTGATAAAGCCTTCTACAAAATCTCCATGTTTGTTTGTATTTGTTTGTTTGGCTTATTTTTTTATTTGCCGTTTGGGTTTTGCCCCCTTATTTTATTAGCAAATATACAAGAATAACGGAACATATTTAAAAAGTAACATATTTTTACTAAAAAATATTGTTTTTTTTTAGTTGGGTAGACAACAATTCATATTAAACTTAACAAACATGCCTGATTTCACAGCACAAAAGTCTCGAAAGGTCGAAAAATCAATGTTAGGATGAAGTGTTTTTGTAGGCATAAAAAAGGAAAGCCGGATGATTCCAGCTTTCCAGATTATAGAGTCGTAAGCATTACGACCATACAATATTGTCGGGGGATGTAAGGCTTACGATCCGACGACAAGTTTTGCAACTTGTTTATGCGCTCCATTTTTCAATTGCAAAAATTACATGCCGGTATTTAAATCTCCTACATTTAATTTCATGCTCGTATCAATAATAGATTGTGTCATGATAATTTTTCCGTATAGGTCAACCCTCGTTTACTTTGAAATAAATCAATGGGTGTAAAAGTAACACCAGCATCCTTGTAGGTTTCTATCATCTTGGGAACTGCCTTCCCTTTTTCTTGAGAAAGGCCAACATAGCTCAAAAGCATGGCGAGCATCAAAAGTGTGAACTGTTTCATTTTGATTAATTTATGGTTTATACAGAAAAATTTATCACAAAAAAATAAATCATTTTATGATACTATAAACTTGCATTCAACTAAACAATATACTTACATTTTTTTACAAAAAAGAAAGCCAGGGTGCCCTGGCTTTCCAAATTATTATTCAAAACATGATTTCTTATTTATAGGAATAGCTTCATGTTAATATTCCAACGAATAATACTTAATGTCTCACGACAAATTTTGCGACTTGCTTATGTTCTCCATTTTGCAATTGCAAGAAATACATGCCGGCATTCAAGTCTCCGACATTTAATTTCATATTCGTATCCGTAACGGATTGTGTCATGATAATTTTTCCGTACAGGTCTACAACAGTCATCTCACCATTGATAAACTCAGGGGCAAGCTGAATATTTAGGACATCTTCTGTAGGATTCGGGAATAAGACAGTTTTTGCCAATGTGCTGTTCATGCCAGTTCTTGCTTTCACCTCTTTGCCATCCGGTAATTTCTCCCCGACAATATAACTACCCAATCGTGGCACATTACCACCACAACTTCCTTCATAAATTTTGATATTCCTGAAATAAGAGTTTCCATCTTGAGTGCCGGCATCGTGATCCGCAAGGAAGAACAAGCGATTCATCGTTCCACCATAGTGTTGTCCAACAGGAATCGTATACGTTACCCAGTATCCCAAATCATTATAGTTGTGATAAGCCTGTACGCCCCAATTTTGAGTGCCGTGCACTTGGAAGGTATACGCAGAAGAATAACTGCTGTTGTTATCAAAACCAATACCGTGAATTTCTCCTTGGATTGTGCTACCGAACTCAAATTCTAACACCGTATTTGCTGTTACGGTATAATCCATAGGAATAGATTTCCAAGCATTATCATAAACCACAATATATCCATTGGTTACGTGAACATATCCATTGTCTTGTCCATTTCCGTAAGGAGAAACATTCTCAGCATTCAAAGCAACTGTCGGACAAGGACATTCTGGGCATTCTGGGCCACCGCAGTCTACCCCTGCTTCCTCTCCATTCAGGATACCATCAGTACAAGTTGGACAAGCTGGGCAAGGACCACCACAGTCCACGTCTTCTTCCCCTTGATTCAGGATACCATCAGTACAAGTTGGCGGGCAAGGGTCGCAATTTGGACCACCGCAATCTATATCCGTTTCTCCCTGATTTTGGATACCATCAGTACAAGTTGGAGGGTCACAAGAATTCGGGCAAGGGCCACCGCAATCTACACCTTCTTCCCCTTGATTCTGGATGCCATCAGCACAATAGTCTGCTAGACAAATCTGTGTTGTCTCAGAGTTTGCAAACTCCCCACCCGAGGCAAGTACATTCCCTATAGCATCTAACAACTCGTAAGAACCTTGTCCATATCCACAGCACATTCCATCTTGATAAAGATCTTGCATGATGAAGTTGTAGCAGATATTGGGTTCTAGACAAATATACTCTGTTACGGATGCTCCATCTGCCTCGCTTTCATAAGAGCCGCCAGAAGCCACGATTACGCCATTTAATTCAACACGCCAACTTGTTTCTTCAGGATAGTTATCCAATACCAAATTCAGGGTAAGGTTTGTACATGGAGGGCAAGCATCTGGACAAGGGCCTCCACAATCTATACCCTCTTCTCCTTGGTTTTTAATCCCATCATCACAAGTAGGACAAGCTGTTGGGCAATCCCCACCACAATCAATATCCTCTTCTCCCGGATCCAATACTCCATTATTACAAGTACTGTTACAATAAGTACCAAGACAAGTAGCATTCGCAACGCGCGCCCTGATCACATTTCCGGGCTGCAGAAGAAAGCCGTTGGCAAAATCGATTCCGACTCCATTTAGATGGCAATAACTCATGATAGAACCGCTAGGAGGATTCCCAGGGTTAAAGCAACCACCTTCCGTATTATAGCATCCATCAATGGCGGTATTATTACCATTCCAAGCGCAGGAATGCGTGTGGGGTGAACCAAAAAGATGCCCGAGTTCGTGCGTGAAAACGGAAACTGACCAAGACCATGTAGGTACGTTATTATAGGTAGAATTGATCCCACTAAAACACATATTTTGGCTAAGGGTTGGGTTACAGACTCCATTAAGGGCCGGGGCAACTCCCCCTAGACTTGCAATACTTATTAAATGGCCGAGGTCTCCATCAAAGGAAGTTCTATAATTATGAAACTGCGTCATGTAAGTAATAGAACTACTACCACCGTAAGGGCTTGAAGTCGTCCAAATAAAAAGATCGGACATCTCGACGATAATCTGCTCATTGGCAAAAAGGGCGGCAGATTGGTTAAAAAGCCCCGTCACGAAGGTAATGGCTCCCGCTTCACCGCCTTTACTGTCATAAATATTCTTATCGGCCTCCACAAAAATGCCTACACAATCTCCTGGATCATTCGTGTTGGTCTGCTTGAAATTTTGTTGTGAAGGGGTAGTTCCATCATGCTCAAAGGCACATTCAAAATCAGATTGTACATTCATGTTCCTATCCAAATACAGGATGTGTTCATTTTCAGGATTTTTTCCTTCCATCTTTCCTAGTACCAAATTCCCTTCATGATCTGCAATAAAACCGGACATTTCATTTTTATAGATACTAATCGCTACAATAGAGTTCTCAACACCACTGATAATCCCTCTATAGTGTAAACCATAATCCTCATCCTGCAGTATCCTACCATCACTGGTTTCGACTTGAAATCCAGCCGCAAAAATATCTACTTGTACCAATTCAAGCACAAGATCTTGTCTGTATAAACTAGGAATCGGCATGCTGATCGCATTATGATTGGCATCTATTGCAGTACGCAATGCTTGTTGATTAATCCTTAGGATAGTCGCCTTCGAAACGACTTCTTCAATATCATCCCTTCCATCAATAGCCATTCGATTATTTTGAAACAGCTCGACAGGTGTAAAAGTAACACCAGCGTCCTTGTAGGTTTCTATCATCTTGGGAACCGCCTTTCCTTTTTCTTGAGAGAAGCCAGTGTAGCCCAAAAACATGGTGAGCATTAAAAGTGCAAAAAGTCTCATCTTGATTAAATTATTTATGGTTTATATAAAAATTTATTATCTCTAGTTTAATAACAGTCCTGTTCTGTGAATGCCAATTGATTCAAGCACAGCAGGACAGAACAATATGCATACCCCATCAATCAGGGAATGCTTATTTGAATATGATTTATTTGAAAAATTTTAAGTAAAAGTATTTCATTATTTGTGTTTGTTTTGTTTTGTCAGGTAAGTAAAAGGGCTACATAAATTGGACGTTATTTAGAACATCATAAAAATAACGCTTCGGCTTGAAAATGTTTTTTTCGTTAAACAAACATACCTTTTTTTGTTGTAAAAAATGATATTGGGATACAATCAGGTAATATTGTATTATATTTTAATAAAATAATATTAATAAGTAAAGTAATGTTAAAAAAAATTATTTCGCCATTTGGAAACAAGGTTAATCCAAGATATTTAAATGTAGCGTCGTAATGCTTACAACGTTTTTGTGATATTTATGATTTTTATAAAATATTAAATGTCGATTTTATTTTTTAAATGATACGAGTTCAGCTCTGTCAGAGAAAACATGTAACTCTCTTATTGAAGCATCAAAAAGATTAGGTAACCCTCATACGTATAGCAGCTACCAAGATATTCGAGGAATCTCAAAATTAAGAACCCGACTTTGTGATTTTTATTACAAAGGTATGGTCAATAAATGTTTTGAACCTGAAGAAATTTTTGTTAACGACGGGGCTCAAACTATCTTGACCAACATTTTGGATTTGTTTGGAAGCGGGCTGACCGTTGCTATACAGAGTCCTTATTATCCAAGTGCATATGAAAGTCTTCTGGTAAATGGCGTAAAAAAAATAATTGAATTAAAAGGCAGTGAAGATATAGGATTTAGACCTCCTATTCCAAAAGAAAAAGTTGATCTAATCTTTCTTTGCTCCCCCAACAACCCGAGTGGAACAGCCATCAATCGCAGTCAATTGTCGGCTTTTGTACATTACGCTTTGGAAAACAATGCACTGATTATTATTGATTCAGTATACACCTTTTTCAGGAGAGACAATTCAATACCTTTAAGCATTTACGAAATTGAAGGAGCCGAGCAATGTGCGATTGAAATCGGAAGTTTTTCCAAATTTGCTAACTTGGCCGGTATCAGAATCGGATGGAATGTTATCCCCAATAATTTGCTCAACAATATTTTTTCTCATGGTGAATTGCGATACTTATGGACGATAAGGAATTCTATTAAATTTTGGGGTGCCTCGTCCTTATCTCAGGAAGCTGCTATGTCAATATTGGAAGAAGAGAGCAAATCATGTATGTTTACATAGCGGACTTTTTTTTAATAATACTTCCTTTGAATTTCCAACTATTCCTCAAGAATTGTTTTTTCCTACCGTTGTAGATGAAAAAGCATTAATCGGTAGTATTGGGGCTAAATTTAACGCCCCTGTAGATTCAAATGATTTTAAAGGTGTACTCAACTTCACAGATATTTCTAAAAGTAAAAAAGGTTATTGGTTCGACCAAACTTTTTCTATTGAAAACGGCAAGCATACACTTGATGTAAAACTTTTTATTGAAACCCAAGGTTTAAATTTGGAAGCAGTCTGTGCAAAATCAGATGGCTCTACTAACTAAAATCAATCTCCGTATTATCCCCGATATTTAAACTTTGCCTTAGCCCTTTGATGGCCGTGTCGCTGCCGACAAGGGAATTTTGCAGCACAACTTCTTCGATGGCAGCATAGCTACCAATGATAGATTCTTTGATGATAGCAGAATCAACCTTAGTGTTGTTTCCGATGGTGACATGGGGGCCAACTATCGAATTTGTTATCGTACAGCCTTCTGCAATACTCACGGGGTGAATGATGATGGAATTTTCAAAGTGAGGCAAGTTTGCGGAAGCATAGCCTTCTTTGTCAAGGAGACGGGCATTTGTTTCGAGGAGAATTTCTTTTTTGCCACAGTCAAACCAATTGTTTACTTCAATGGTTGTAAATTTTACCTCTTGTTTTATCATGCCCATCAGTGCATCTGTGAGTTGAAATTCGCCATGCGTTCGCACACCCATGGTCACGTTATTGTCTATAACTTTAATGAGTTTCTGAACTTCCTTGATCTTATAAATACCAACAAGCGCCATGTTAGATTTTGGAATCTTTGGCTTCTCGATTAGTTTTTTTACAAAACCGTCATCTCCGTATTCTACCACACCGAACTCACGCGGGTCTTCTACCCTTTTCACGGCGAGGCAAGAATCTGGTTTGTCCAGCATTTCCTTAAGTTCTACTTCAAAAATGGTATCCCCTAACACGATAATAAGTTCGCTCGCATCTTGGAAAGCATCTCTGGCTGTCCAAATGGCATGCCCCAATCCGAGTCTTTCTTCCTGATTGACAAATGTCTTGTTGATGTTGGGATAGTTTTCCTCTACGTAAAGTTTGATCTTCTCCCCCAGATAACCAATGACAAAAACAAAGTCCTTGATTCCGACTTCGAGAAGCTGGTCTATAATAAAGGAAATGATGGTTTTTCCCGCGACAGGAATCAGGGGCTTGGGTTGCGTATAGGTATGCGGACGCAGACGGGTTCCGGCTCCGGCAACGGGAATAATCGCTTTCATAATATTAAAGTGATTTGATGATTTTCCATTTTGTCCAATATAAGTGGAGAAGATGATTTGGAGAAGGGAATTAGGGAGAATTTTGCCTTAAATGGTTATTTTTGTTCTTTTTCTAAGGATTCCAAGTATTCTATAGAAACATCAAATTTTTTAGCAACCTCTTCGATACTTAAAAAGGTTAAAAGTTTGATATAAAAAGGTCTCTCTTTTTCTTCTCGCTTCTTAGCCATCTCTTTTTCTATTATTATTCTAGCCTTTTCCAGCCCTCTCCTCTCTCCTTCCTTAAAACCTTCAAGATAGAGGGCATCTTTAGTTACATCAATATTTAGCGACATATTGCTTTTATTTTGAATTATTATTTTTTTCTTTTTTTAGTGCTTCTAAATATTCAATAGAAACATCAAACTGAGCAGCAAGTTCTTCTACGCTGAAGGCCTTTAGCAATTGCAGATAAAACTGTTTCTCCCTTTCTTTATTCCTCTTTTTCTCTAATGCTCTTCCTTTTTCTATTCCTTTCTCCATTCCTTTT
>JAHDGC010000137.1 GCA_020627865.1 Saprospiraceae bacterium
ATGTATAATTATATCTACAGTCTGATTCTAATACTAAATTTACATTAATAGTGTGATTTTAATTTAATCCCTGACCAGCTTCCTACTAAGTGCTCATTTTTTATTTGACCAGCTAGGGTGTCTTGACTGCAAACAAATTCCTCTACAACTTCTTCTTCTTTTGCACCTCCTAATATTGAAAAGAGTATCAAGAATAATATTGCATGTATTATATGCTTATGTAGAATGTTTTTTTTCATTATTGATGTTTTCATTTTTTAGAACCCCGCCTGCACCCGCAGACTAAAAGATCGCATCCCCGGAAAAGAAGCCCACTCCAAACCCTGTGCATTCCCACTACCATTAGCCCCCTCAGGATTAATCCGATCCGGTAGTGTCGTATAAATATAAAACAAATCCCTGCCCACCAATGCCAGCTCCAAATTTTGAAAAATACCCGTTTTTGCTAACAATTTATTGGGAAGACGATACGCCAGAGAAACCTCCCGCATCTTCACCCAAGTGTTTTCCAAAATCCCCGGCGTGGATAAAAACCGACCCCAGCCACCAGCATTCGGCAAGTACTTGAAATAATAATGTACCACCTTGTCATTAGGGGTGCCATCCGCATAAACCCCATCGAGTATAACACCAATATTACGGGTGTTGCCGGCAGGGTCAGTGTAGGGTAATCCACCACCTTCTCTTTCGATAAGGGTTTCCGGACTTTGCCCAGTTTGCAACCCGATGACATAAGAGCCGGCATAGATATCGCCGCCCCATTTGGTGTCCACTAATGTTTTTAAGATAAAACCTTTGAATCCAATTTCGGTGCTCCATCCGCCGGTGAAATCAGGGGAGGCATTGCCGATGGGAACACGATTTTGCGTGATCAAATAATGGGTGCCGTCTTCGTTGAGGATCGGTTGGCCGGAATCCTCATGGTAGACATAATCGTAGCCGACGATGGTGCCATAATTTTGTCCTTCCTGAACGGAGATAGCGGGGCCATTGAATCCCCAAATATCAGCCAATTCGATAATCTTCGCACCATTACCTAGGCTGGCCACTCGATTTCTGTTTCTACTAAAATTGAAGGAAGTTTTGCCATAACTGTTTTTGCCATGCCATAAGTTGAAATCCAATTTGGCCTCAATACCTTGATTTTCTAACACGGCGCTGTTGATAGTGATTTCAGGTGCACCAGAAGACGCAGGCACGGGAGAATTCAAGATCTGGTCAAAAGATTTGATATAATAATAAGTGAAATCAAAATTTATTTTATCTCGGAAAAGACCGAGCGAAAGACCTACTTCGTAAGATTCTGCCCGTTGTGGTTTTAAACTTATCGGAGGAATGGTGCCGGGTAAACTTGCCGTTTGTACACCGCCAAAACTTCCGGTGTTGTATACAAAATCCAATTGGAAAGGATCGGTGTCGGAACCGGTTTGTGCGAAAGCACCCCGAAGCTTCAAGAAGCTAAGCCAGTTGTTGGAAATATCAAATGCTTCTGAGGCAATGAAGCTCAAGGAGGCGGAAGGGTAGAAGTAATCATTGTTATCAAGCGGCAGGGCGGAAGACCAGTCGTTGCGACCAGACAATTGCAAGAAAAGATAATTCCTGAAGGAAATATCTAACAAACCATAAACGGAGTTGATTTTTTTTGCAAAATGCAATTCCCTCGGCACAGGAACTTGCGTCGTATCTTCAGCATTGTTGAAGGTGTACAAATGCGGATTAATCCAATCGGTACTCTGTCCCCTGATGCCGTAAAACTTTCTTTGCCATTGGGTTCCTCCAATAGATAGGCTAACATTAAAATTATTGCCTAAAATATTGTCCTTATGTGCGGTGATATAAAAATCATTGTTGCCGACTCGATCCCTTGTCAATTCATTGCTATAAAAACCTTGTTCGATACCAAGCAAATCTATGGGGGATTCCCGAACCTCAAACTGTTCCATCGTGAAGTTCATCCCGACACGGCCCGTTGCTTTTAACCATGAGGTGATGTTATAGTTGATGGTCAATGCGCCGATTAAAATGTCCCGACTATTTGTAGTTGTGTTGTTGTAGGTATTCCACCAAAGATGCGGCGGACTGAACCGGTAAGGGTATGCACCGCCATAATCGTTGCGGGTGCCATCCGGTAAAATATTGATGTCCCTTTCGATGCCTTTGTATGATCTTGGCCAACTATAAAGGATACCCTTGGCAAAAGAATCTTTATTGTCATCCCCGAGGGAAGGCGTGTTCAATCTTTGGTACCGGACATAGTTGAGGCTGATGTCGGTATTTATTTTTTTTGAAATATTGATGTTGGAGCCAATGTGGGCTGTATATTGTTGGAATTCACTCTCTGGAACAACGGCATCATGATCCGTTGCAGAAAGGGAAACCCGAATCCCTCCTTTGTCATTACCGCCAGAAAAAGCAATATTGTGTCGGGTTGTGTGGCCGTTTTGAAAATAAAGCTTGAGGTTGTCGGGTTGTGGTGTGTAGGGGCGCAACTCTCCGTCCCACCAGCGAACGGTTTCCCCATTCATTCTTGGCCCCCAAGAAACGCCGGTAGAATAAAAGCCAAAAAGTTCTTCAGTGGATTTGCCGAAAGGCCCATTTACGGCATCGAAATTTCCGGGGAACTGGTACTCCCCATCGGCGTTCCTTTCCAACTGTGGTTCTAGCAAACTGACAGGGCCGCCGCCGCCATAAATATTTTGCACATCCCGGTAGCGGGCAGGTTGTATAATTTTATGGGTAATGGCATAGCTTACGCCAATACCTTGTTGTTGTTTGCCCCTTTTTGTAGAAATCAGCATGACGCCATTTGCTCCCCTAGAACCATAAAGCGCGGAAGCGGTCGGCCCCTTGAGAATATTGACATCGGCAATATCTTCTGGGTTGATATTATTAATGGGAGAACCCCAATCTCTCCCGCGTCCGATATTGGTCATGCCGGGCGGGTTTTCTAATGGTACGCCATCTACAACAATCAAGGGTTGGTTGTTGGAGCTGATATTGTTATTCCCTCGGATCGTGATGCGGCTAGTTCCACCCTCGACCCCATTGGGAGTAACGATGTTTACCCCAGCGGATCGGCCGCTCAATGCGCTCACAACATTGGCAGCATTGGATTGCAGAATTTCCACCCCTTCAAAACTTTCGGTAGAATATCCCAGCGACCTTTTCTGTCGTTTGATGCCCAAAGCGGTTACGACAACCTCTTCCAATTGGCTGCTGGACTCTTCCAAGATTATGGTAATTTCCGTTTGCCCATCCAGCTTCCGTGTTGCGGTTTCATAACCAATATAGCTGAAAAACAATGTGGCGTCGGGCTTATTTACCGTAAGGGAAAATCTACCGTCAATATCCGTGGTCGTACCATTATTGGTTTCTTTTTCAAGAATGGTTACACCAATAAGGGGTTCATTGTCAATGGAATTGACTGTGCCGGAGATCGTGGTTTGGCTGTGGAGAAAATTTACCTGAAACAGCATCAGGGATAGTAACAAAATTATTGGGAAAACCTTTTTAGGGTGGATGTAGATTGGTTCCATGTGATCCTTAGTTTTGTATTGATTTTAATACCGAAAAGTAAGGATTCTTTATGGGAAAATTAAATATGTTTTGAATTAAGTGACGTTCAAAAGCTATTTTGGCCTTTAATAAAGATTTGCAAGCATTTCGTAAATGTAGCGTCGTAATGTTTACGACATTTGCGTAATATTTAAGATTTTATAGGGTATAATTACGTTTTAGCAGCATTAATTTGCCTTTGAGGTGAAATTGGTATGGTATTTGTATTGTGTATTGGTATGTGTATGTTAGTGTTAATGAGTAATTTATTTTGCTTGACAATACTTAATACATTATAGGAACAGAAAATAATCAATCATAGTTTTATAAAACAGCTCAGATCTTGACTGAATTTGGGCTGTTTTCTTGTTATAAATCTTTCACACACCGAAAACCTGTATGCTCCAATCCCGAATCGGGACTAGATTTCATCCTTGCAGAAACCCGATAGCCAGAGCAAAACTTTTCATCACAAAGAAAGGACCCACCACGCATCACCTTCTGGTCAATATTATCCTGATTCGCAGCCGATATGGAGCCTGTCTTTTTTGCAGCATAGGCTTTTTCATCATACCAATCCTCGCACCATTCCCAGACATTGCCGGCCATATCGTAAAGGCCAAAAGGGTTCGGTTTAAAATTGGCTGCTGGAGCTGTCTTGTTGAAACCATCCTTGTTGGTATTTTTCGTCGGGAAATTGCCTTGCCAGTAATTAGCGCACATCACCTGTTCTGGTAATCCGTTTCCCCAGGGATAGGTTGCATCTTTCTGATTCCCTCTGGCGGCGTATTCCCATTCAGCCTCGGTAGGCAACCTTTTCCCGACCCATTTTGCATAAGCTTTGGCATCATACCAAGATACCTGTACCACAGGATGATCCTCTTTCCCGACAATATCACTTTGCGGGCCTTGCGGATGTTTCCAGTTGGCGCCTTGCACCATGTCCCACCAAAACTGGCCATTTCGAGGTTTGATGAAAACCAATCCGGCAGGCTCGGTAGAAAGCCCTTCCGGCAGTTCTTCAAGTTTCGCAATTTGCTTAATTTCTTCAAGATCAATTGGCCTTTCGGCAATGGTGACATATCCGGTCGCTTCTACAAATGCTCGGAATTGTCTGTTGGTCACTTCGGTAGTATCTATATAAAAACCGTTAACTTTTTCTGGATGTTTGGGAAATTCATCGGACTTGGCAGCTGCTCCCGTCGCACCCATTGTAAACGCTCCACCTTTCAGTTTTACCATGCCGTCGGTATCATCTGCTAATTTTTGATTCACCGGAATGGCTTCAATTTCCTTTAAATATTTTTGGTGAAAATACTGGGCAGGGGCAGCGGTTTTTTGTTGCTGTTTATCATCCGTTCCGGCACAGGCCATACAGAAACAAAGCAAAAAAAGTAAGCGCATACAAATCGTATATGTAAGGTTATGAAAAATGAAAGGTCTGTGGCAATTTAATATAAAAAAACGATATGGTGCAAGTTTTTCGTGGAGACGGCTAAAGGAGAATAGATTTAGTGATCGAAAACTAAGAAAGTGCGTACCAATCACAAATCACATCTTAAACCGCTTGCGGTATAAATAAGATAGTTAAATTTTTGCTAAAGTAAGGCTTTTTTGTTAAGTCTATGCGGAGGAAATCGTTTTTTTACAAAAAATAAGGTTGTTTGACAGTTTTTGCAGAAAACAAATTTCTCGACAATCTTCTAGCTTGTAAGTTCCGTAGGAACGGCATATCATTGCCAGTCATGAAAATGTCTGGGATGTTAGAAGTGCAAAAATTGTCAAAGATTCAAAAATAAATCAAAATATTGACATATGAAAAATTTATGGATTTTAAGTTTGCTGACATTGCTGGTTTTTTCTGCTTGTAAAAAAGACGACGAAGAGTTACCAGATGATGAAACAAGGGTGACGTTGTCTTATGATGGTGATAACCAAACGGCTCCGATATTGGGTGCGGATACCTATGATTTTGCCTTGCGTTTCCCAGCATCCCAGATGGCCACATATGCTGGGAGAAAACTGGAGGAAGTAAAGTTTTATATTTTGGATAAACCAGCCGAATGTGAAGTCCGGATTTTTGATGCTGGCACGGTAGACAATCATGGTGCGGAACTGTACTCCGCTGATGTGATCTCTGCCGTTTCGTCCAGTAGTTGGAATAGCCATGTGCTGACAACACCATTAGAATTGACGGGAGATGATATCTGGGTTGTGGTGAGGACAAAGCATGAAGGGAATATCGCGAGCATTGGTTGTGATAATGGCCCTGCCAAAGATGGCGGTGATTGGATTTATGCAGGGATCGGAACAAGTTGGTTGACTTTCCGCACCTTTACCGGAACAGAAAATGTGAATTGGAATATCAGGGCTTATCTAGCGGATGAATAATGGTATTTGGATGGAGTTATTAAGATCCAAAAGAAAAATAAAAAGGCATTTGTGTTAAAAACGCAGATGCCTTTTTTATATGTCCTTGATTTTCTTACGGGTAAAGTTAAGGAATATTTTTAGGCTTAAGAAAGTGGAGCAATTTGATTTGTATAAGTTAAAATAATATGTATTTGTTTGTTCTCAAATTTCAGGATATAATTGCTATATTTACTGAAATTCCAGATTATTCTGTTTTTTGTGAGAAAATTAACCATCCCTATAACATTTTGATTGCAGCGTTAGGCATAATAGTATAAATATGTTTATTACGAGTATTAATAGTACTTCAAAAGTAAAGTTTTGTAGCTGCATGTAGATTATTGCTATGAATGGCATTGTAAAGGCATTTTGAATATGCCTTGAACCATCATTTCGATGAGCTAAAATGTTGCTATTGCTATAAATTCCCATATACCTATTATTATAATTTCAATCAACTTTTATAAAACAAATATATTTTTTAAACAAACAATATCATGAAGAATCTTTACCTCTTTAATTTATCTTTAAATCTCAGTACTCCTTGGGGAAAAGGGCAGTGCTTTGGGAAAAAAACGTTCTTTTTGTGCCTCTTAGGGCTATTTTTTAATTTAACGGCTATAAATGCACAGCCTTGTGCGGCTGGAGATGGCAGTATTATCGCTTGTGCAGGTACCATGATAGATATTTCTCAAATCGGAGATTCCGATGTCTGTTCTTCTGCTACAGATTGTAATGGCTTGTCTACTGAATTTCTTGTCGTTTCCAGTGGATTTGGTGGTGTGGGGGATACTGTAATCCTCGGTACAGAACAGACGCTTGAATTTGAAGCCGACAAATATATGGATGGTGGGGCAGATGCTTGCATCAATGTTATTCCGATATGCTATGACTTGGCTGCCTTGCAAGATTTAGTGGATAATATGAATCAAAATGATACCTGTTGCTTTTTTCTAAATCTTATCACGGAGCAAGTTGCTCCTCCTGGAACAGACTCTATTTGTAACGTGATCAAGAGTATATTTACATCGGGAGATCAAATCCAAGATATGAACCAAGTTCTAGAGGTAATTGAGGTTTTCGGTGGATCGGGGCTTACCCTTAGCACGCTTCAGGCTGTTATTGACGGGGTAAATGCGGAAGCTGGCTTTATTGCAAATTTTTGTACACAAGCACGAGAAATTGGCTATTGTATGAATCCTGATGTCGATTTTACCCAAAACAACTATGCGCTTGTGAATCCTATTCCCGCAGATCCAATTTTTGTTGAACAGACTTCTTGCCCAAGTTGTTCTGCAACGGAATCATTGGCAGGCTATGAGCCAGATGGTTCGGCTGGTACATGGACAGGTGGGGATGTCACGCCAGGTGGTGATTATACAACCTGTGGTATAGGTGCTGGAGGACAAGACTATACTTATACATACCAGAGTGAGGATATTAACGGCTGTTTCAGTGAAAACACCGTAACCGTAACGGTTTCTTTATACAATGTGGATCCGATAATTTTTGTAACAGATGAAGTTGTTGCTTGTTCCAATGATGGTATGATAGACCTGACCGCCGCAACAAGCCCTTCTCTAACAGGTGGCGATTGTGCATGGGGAAGCCCCGCAAATGCTGCTGGTATGGTAGATGTTACGGCTCTTGATGGAGATTATTTGGTGGAATATACTTGTACAGATGCTAATGGTTGCGCAGCTACAGGCGCCATTACCCTTACGGTAGAAATTTTGGATCAGCTTGCATTTGATGATGCGGAGATTTGCCCGAATACGATTACAAACTTAAATGATTTATATAATCCGCCTTATGCTGGAACATGGAGTCCATCAGCCGATATTGATGGCAACGATTATGGGCAGGATGATGTAGTTGAGGCGACTTACACATACACGGATGGTAATGGCTGTAGTAGTTCTGCAACGGCGCTGCTTACTGTTACAGGACTTGAGGTCAATAATTTTGTCAATAATCCCCTTGTGCTTACTGTTGGTGAAGGGATGGTTGATTTAACTGGAGCGGCAATTCCTAGTATTCCTGACGGGACATGGAGTGGTGCTAATGTTATGAATGGTGCTTTTGATACGAATGTAGGGCAAGGAACTTACACCGTAAGCTATTCTTGGTTATTGGATGGCTTTAATTGCCCAGGATCTATGGATTTAGAAGTTATCGTTCTTGGGCCGCTACCTATAGCATTCATTGATTTTTCTGGTATGCATAAGGATGGTATGAATCAGTTGAATTGGGCGGTTAGCACAGATATTAAAGTTAAAGATTTTGTAGTGCAGCGTTCTGCTGATGGAACAGATTTCGAATCTATCCACCGGATTGAAATTGAGGATTTCAATGTAGGTGCTGGTTATTTTTCTTTTGAAGATGATGACCTGAAAAGTTCAATGAATTACTATCGTATCCTTGGTGTTGAAACAGATGGAACAGAGAGTTACAGTAAGATTATAGCCCTTGAATCTGAAAGAGTGACGATCAAAGAAGAGTTGGTTGTCGCTCCGAATCCGCTAACAGATCAAGTGCAGATTAATTTCTTCACGGCTACAGAAGCTACCGTTCAATTTACGGTTGTCAATGCTGTCGGTATGCAAATCACTTCTTTTGTACAAAATACCAGAGCAGGACAAAATAGTTTCGCTCGTGATTTGAGTGCTTTGGACGGCGGCGTTTATTTCCTCATTGCTAATATTGAAGACCGTGCTATTGTAACGAGAATTTTGAAGTACTAGTAGTGTCGTAATATTTACGACAAAATGATGATAAATGATTTAAAATGATTATGAAACCTGTCTGGCATCTTGCTGGGCAGGTTTTTTACTTTGAAAAGGGTAGCCCAAGGGGATTTTTACACGTAGGGCAACTTTTTTGCTATAAAAATATTATCTTTATTGCAATATTTTGAATTTTTATCTCCAATATTATGACCACCAACATCGCTTCAAAGAAAATCACTAGCCAACAAACGGATTTTGCCCGTATTTTTAACCTGCAACAAGGCAATCAAGCTAAAATTGCAGCGACAACAGCGAAGCAAAGAATTGCCAAGCTCAAAAAGCTTCAGGCAACTATCCAAGCGTACAAGGGTAAGATGAAAGAGGCTTTAGCAAAAGATTTTCGGAAACACCCGAGCGAAGTTGACCTTACAGAGGTACTACCGATCAATACAGACATTAATCACACCATAAGCCACCTGCGCAAATGGATGCGTCCGGAAAGGGTAAGCACCCCGATTACCTTGGCTGGGGCAAGTTCTTACATTCATTATGAACCTAAGGGTGTTGTGCTCATTATTTCCCCCTGGAATTTTCCATTTAACCTAACTTTTTGCCCGCTCGTTTCTGCTATCGCTGCCGGAAACTGCGTGATGGTGAAGCCATCTGAACATACACCGCATGCTTCTGCGGTCATGAAGGAAATCATCACCGAACTTTATGAAGAGTCGGAAATTGCCATCTTCGAAGGCGATCATACGGTAGCGGCAGGTTTGCTCAAATTACCCTTCAACCATATCTTTTTCACGGGTAGCCCCCAAATTGGAAAAATCGTCATGCGGGCTGCTGCCGAACACTTGGCTTCCGTAACCTTGGAGCTTGGTGGAAAATCGCCGGCCATCGTTGATGAGTCTGCTAACCTTGATGAAGCGGCTAAAAAATTGGCTTGGGCCAAGTACATGAACAATGGTCAGATTTGCATTGCACCAGATTATCTTTTTGTGCATGAATCTAAAATGGATGCTTTCCTACAAAAATTTAAGGAAAACGTGCATAAAATGTTTGGAGATACACCGGATGACATGAAGAAATCGGATTCTTATGCCCGGATTGTCAACCATCGTCATTACGAAAGAATAAAAGGACTGATTGATGATGCTGTAGATAAAGGTGCCAATACTTTTATGGGCGGCGACTGTGATGGCGACCAAGATTATATCGCTCCAACCGTTTTAACCGATGTGAGCCAAGATGCCAAAATCATGGAGGAAGAAATTTTTGGCCCCGTGCTGCCTGTCCAATCCTATAAAAATGAAGCAGATGTTATTGGACAAATTAATGGCCGGGAGAAACCATTGGCTTTTTATATTTTTAGTAAGAATAAAAAAAATGTACAGTATTTCATGAACCATTCCCGTGCCGGAGGAACTTGCATCAACGATTGCATCATTCACTTCTTTAACGGTAATTTGCCTTTTGGTGGTGTCAATAATAGCGGCATCGGAAAGTCACACGGCCATTGGGGCTTCAAGGCTTTTTCCAATGAGAGAGCCGTTGTTAAACAGAATGTACCCTTCGGTGCCAACCAGTTGATGTATCCCCCGTATACGGATCGGGTGCAGAAATTGATTGATCTTACGATGAAGTGGTTTTAGGGGAATGATGTGATTCTCAAGAATCAGATGCCAGAAAATCGTATTCCAATGAGCTTATGCTGAATTTATTTATTGCAAACTTTCAAATCGACACAGACTTGGAAAAAATAAATCAGCCATTGACATTCCTATTAAATTTGCCGCCATATTTGTTTCTATATAGAGTAGGGTGTAGTGTCTATAATGTTATGTTTAAAAGTTTGATTGTTGGATAAAAGAAACTTATAAAATAGTAATTTGATAAATTGAAATAGTATGGAAATAAAGTGGGTTGCATTATTTGATGATAGCCATATTGTCATCTTCAATGGTATAAATAATGAGTTTCATAATCATTTTGCATTTCAGCTTGTTTCAGGTATCCAATACAATTTATTTGTTAATGATAAAACATATTCTAATACAAGCGGATCATACTTGATCAATTCTGAGTCGAAGCATAAAATTGTCAGTGATAACCCTATCATGGTATTGTTGGTAAACCCCTTGAGTAATTTTGGAATGAACTTACGGAGTAATTATGGAAAGCAGGATGTTGCAAGAATATCATGCACGGATTATTTATCTTTTTTAAATGTTATGACTGAAAATATTGTTACAGAGGAAGCTGTGAAAGCATTATATTTTAAAGTGAAAAAAAAATTTAACTGTAATATTATAGAAACCCTAGACCCTAGGGTAAGAAAGGCAATTCAAATTGCTGACGACAATAGTTCCTTATCGGTGCATGAAATCGTTACACGACTGTATATTTCCCAAAGTGCTTTTTTTAGCATCATGAAAAGAGAGACGGGATATTCCCTTAAGAAATTTTTAGTCTGGAAGCGGTTATCAAAAACTTTGTTAGAAATCTATGAAAATAAGCAAAGAACCATTGATATTTTGGAGGAAAACGGCTATAGCGATTTTCCCCATTTTTCAAACGAATTGAGAAAGAATTTCGGTATTAATTTATTGTTGTTAAGGAAAAGTAGTTTTTTACAACAAATATTTATTCTAAATAATTTATCTTTGAGTCAAGATATTTAAGTGATAAGCATATGTACGTTTAGTATGTTCAATGTTCTTAAGTTAAAAGAATAAAAAAGTTAAGTGATTTTAAAACTAAGTAACCCATTAAAAGCAATCAACTCAAAATGAATTTACTTATTTCTGGCTTCCAAGTTTCAAATTGAAGCTACCATTGAAAAGCTTAACTCAAGGTTCATTTTACATATTGAACTCGTAAGAATAACACGGTTTTAACACAGATATATTAAAGGAAATAACACAGATATATACAACTTAAAACAAGTGCAGGTTTATAAAGTAATGATATTGCATATTATTAATTAATATGTGTTGACAGCTGTTGTTGACTCTTAAATATCATTTGCCAAAGAAAAAAAAGTATTATTGCTATCCTCCTTTTTGATTTTCCGACTGACTTTTGTGTTTCTATTTTCCCTCTGCATGTGTAGGGAATCTAAGGAGTTCAAGGTGTCTAGTAACTCGTTCCGAAATATAACTTGGTTTTATATGTATTCATGAATACACAATTAAATAAAAGTAGAAA
>JAHDGC010000138.1:0-10762 GCA_020627865.1 Saprospiraceae bacterium
CGGCAAAATGCATGCACGATGTTGGATCATGCATACGAAAAGGGTATCCGGTATTTTGATACGGCACCTTCTTATGGATATGGCGAAGCATTTTTGCAGGAATGGCATAATGATCGGAAACATGAGGATGTCATCCTAGGCACCAAGTGGGGATATACCTACATGGCGAATTGGCAACTAGGATATGATGCGCCACATGAAATCAAGGAACATAGTCTTGCCAAACTTAACGAACAATGGGAGATTTCAAAAAATTTGCTTCCTCGATTAAAATTTTATCAAATTCATTCTGCTACTTTGGAGAGCGGCGTTTTGGAAAATGAGGCGGTTCACCATCGGTTGCATGAACTCAAGATGACACATGGTCTTTTGATTGGATTGAGTAGCAGTGGGGTCAATCAAAAAGAGATTATTGCTAGAGCGCTGGAAATCACGGTAAACGGGATTGCCTTGTTCGATAGTTTGCAAGTGACATATAATATGTTGGAACAGGATACTTTTGCGGTGCTGCAACAGGCTCAAAAAATGGATAAAAAAATTATCGTTAAAGAAGCTTTGGCTAATGGGAGAGTTTTCCCTAATAAGGATTATCCGAATTATGATGCTTTGTATGAATGCTTGTCTCAATTGGCAGACAAATACAAGGTGGGTGTGGATGCTGTAGCGCTGCGTTTCTGTATGGATAGCCTGCAGCCGGATGTGGTGTTGAGTGGTGCAAGTAATCTTCGGCAACTTGGGGAGAATTTGCGGGTAATGGGTTTTACCTTAGATACAGATGAATTGTTGGAGATTGGGCGGCATCGGGTTAGTGCGGAGGCGTATTGGCATGAGCGGAAAGCGCTAATTTGGAAATGATGCTAGAAGTAGTTTATATCTCAAGCAGAACTTGAAATGAGATTCAATAAAATAAATCCGCACCTCACACATATAAACAACAATTATACGACAAGAAAACAAACAACATCCGATGCCTGAAGCAACAGTGTTACTCGATAAAGTAATAAAAAATCCTAATCACCACTATCATGAGGATGCGATTAGATTGAAACAAGGGCTAGGAGAATAAAAAAATTGTTATAACCACACAAAAACTGGCACAACAATTGCGCTACAGAAGTGGTGTTTCACAATATTTTGTTTCAAAAAAAATCCTATTTTTTCTCCCCAAAAAGCACAAACGGAATAGATTTTGCTACATTTTAGAAAGATTATGCTCCCTACCTAAACAAATCATACACAAACTTTATACACTATTATTCTACATAAAGTTTTCCCTTCTCACAAACTTTATCTGACTCGAACAGCGCTGGTATCATGCATATGCAATAGCATACGCACAACTCATTTATGGGATATACTTTTCAAAGACGAAAAATATGTCATCATAATGTTACATGATTGTAGCCATGTATAAATAATCTATACATCAACATGCTTATCCCTCTCCTATTTAGCTTATACAAATAGTCGAAATCAACTCAGAATTTTAAAACGATAAAGTATTCCTTAAGTGATGAGAAAACAATTTATAATTCTACTCTTATACGGTATTGCTGTTCCAGGATTTTCACAAATATATGAAGATTATCTCGGAGCCGGACACCATTTAGGTATCCAGATAAGCAGTTCCGAAATCCAACCCAATGACTCCAGTAACTATACCGTTTCGGGTACCTTATTAAAACCGGACTTGGCTGGTGCTTCCCGTTTTTTAGCACAAGCCACACTCGGAGCATCTTATGAAGACATCACGCATGTCACCGAAATCGGAATTGATCATTGGTTGGAAGATCAACTTCATTTACCGCCACAATCTTTTGCACAAAGATACAGCGAGATTTACAATGAAACCCAACAAATCATTTCCAGAGACAATCACATCAATGGTTACATGTCTTATGTTTTTTATGATTTTATTTTCAAACAACCAGATGCCTTAAGGCAAAAGGTCGCCTATGCCCTGTCCCAAATATTTGTCGTATCGCCATATCATGGCAGCAGTCTTCACGACAAAAACCCCAGCAATATGGTTTATTACGACTTGTTGTATCAGGGAGCTTTTGGAAATTACAAAGACATTTTAAGGCATATAACTTTCAGCATGACGATGGGCAGTTATCTGAGTCATTTCCAAAATCAGAAAGCAGATGTTATTGAAAAAACATATCCAGATGAAAATTATGCCAGAGAAATCATGCAGCTTTTTTCTATTGGTTTGGATATGTTACACATGGATGGCACTCCTATAAAAAATAATGAAGGGGAAAATATTCCAACCTATACCATTGAACACATTGCAGAAATTGCCAAAATTTTTACTGGTTTAGGTGCCTCGCAAAAAGAAGACGGAACTTCCAACGATGACTTTTTCAGGCACTGGGATCTTAACCGAAATGCACCGATGCAGATGTTCGATTACTACCACTCGAAAGGAGAAAAAAATATCCTGCCAGGTGTAACGATCCCTGCCGGACAAAGTGGCACAGAGGACATGAATCAAGCCCTTGATATTCTTTTCAATCATCCGAACGTTGCTCCTTTTATCAGCATTCGCTTGATCCAACATTTGGTCAAATCCAACCCTTCTCCGGCATATGTCAAACGGGTAGCTACTGTTTTTAATAATAACGGGAATGGCATTCGGGGAGATTTAAAGGCTGTCGTAAAGGCCATTTTACTTGACCCAGAAGCACGGGATTGCGCATGGATTGATGACCCTTCTAATGGGAAACTGATTCAGCCCTTGGAAAGATTTACCACACTTTTTAAGGCATTTGATTTGACGACGCCATCTGGAAAAATATGGTACGATGATTTCCGCGAACTCTTTGATGAAACAGGCCAGTCTTTCTTGGGTTCTCCTTCTGTGTTCAACTTCTTCTCGCCTTTCTATGCCGAAGATGAATTTATCGCACCGCAAAATCTGGTTTCCCCAGAGTTTCAAATATTAAATAGTGTAACTGCTATTTCTTACATTAATGAAATGGAAGATGCCATTAAGATCAGGCCATTTCAAAATAGGACTAAGGCCAATGATGCCGGAGAATGGTTAACGCACAATAGTATAGATGATCCTTTCCTAGACTTTTCCGACGAACTAGCTATCTACAACAGCAACGGTGTCAATGCATTGTTAGAAAGATTAAACATTATATTATGTCGTGGGCAACTATCGGAACAAACCCAACTGATTATTGCCAACACGATCCTGGAAAACGAAAGTAATGTGAGCGGTTATAATGATGAAGATGCCTTACATGATGCTTTGTATTATGTTATGATGTCACCGGATTATATTGTTCAAAAATAACATATTTATTTTTCACAAAGCGTCCTACAGAGACAATATCCTCTTGCTCTATCTACGCAATTCATAAGACAGACAGAGATATAAATCTCTGAAACATTTTCATATCAATCAAAAAAATAAATTTCATGTTCCATAAAAAACACAGCAGAAGAGATTTTTTAAACAAACTTGGATTAGGCTGCGCGCATGTTGGCGCTACAACATTACTATCCGGCATCACCAACATGGGCTTACTCAATGCCGCTACTGCCGCAAATAAAAGCTGGGCAAACCCAGCAAGCAACTCCTACAAGGCCTTAGTATGCATACTGTTATCAGGAGGAAACGATAGTTTCAATATGTTGGTTCCTAGAAGTCAAGATGCCTATAATAATTATGCAAATGTACGATCTAATATTGCATTGGCCAAACCATCCTTGTTACCCATTCAGCCATTAAACCCTGACGGAAAAGAATACGGCTTACATCCGAATTTACCCAAAGTGCAGCAACTCTTCGAATCGGAGAAGCTGGCTTTTATTGCAAATTGTGGCGTACTGGTTCAACCCACTACCATGCATGATTACAATGCCGCGACCAAGCTGCCATCGGGTTTGTTTTCACATTCCGATCAGGCCAGCCATTGGCAAACGTCCTTACCACAAGACAGGAGAGCCGTCGGTTGGGGCGGAAGAATGGCAGACATTTTACACACTAATAATTCCAACCAGAACATTTCGATGAACATCTCCCTGAATGGCACCAACCTATTCCAACGTGGGAATGTTGTTCAATCTTTCAGTGCAGACAACAACAACAATGGAAGCACGTTAATTAATGGCTCTTCCAGCAGCAGCTTTTATAATACACTAAAACGGCAAACACTTGATGATATTCTAGAAAGGGATTATCAGAACACCCTCGAAAAAGCATATGCCAATGTGATCGCAGGTTCTAAAACCAACTCGATAGAATTCGATGCAGCTGTTGCCAATGGCATTCCCATAAGCACTCCTTTTGAAACGGATAGCTTTTCCAGGCGGCTACAGATGACCGCTAGAATTATCGCCGCACAAAATAATTTAGGTGTAACGAACCAAACTTTTTTTATTCAAATGTCCGGCTTCGATACCCACGACCAGAACATCGAGGAACATGCTGCTTTGATGACACAATTGGATAATGCTTTGCATAGTTTCAATGCTGCCCTTGAGGAAATTGGAATGCAAGATAGTGTGACCACCTTTACCATTTCGGATTTCGGCAGGAAGTTGGTTTCTAATGGAGATGGAACAGATCATGCTTGGGGCGGACATGCAATGGTTATGGGCGGTGCCGTACAGGGCAAAAAGATATATGGAACATACCCAGATTTATACCTGGGTGCACCTTTGGATACCGGAGGAGGCCGGTTTATTCCGACCACTTCAACAGATGAATATTTTGCAGAATTGGCCTTGTGGTTCGGGGCTGCTGCTAGTGACTTATCTCACATTCTACCTAACCTACCGAACTTCTGGTCGCCGAGCCAGGGCACACCTCCGATTGGGTTTATGGGTTGATTTTTCTGTTAAATCAAAAAATTTATTTCATCCACCGCCAATCACAATCATGAAAGCTCAATTCAATTTTATCTTTAAGTTTATCCTCGTCTGTTGCTTAAGCAACATTACACAACAAAACATACACGGACAATGTATAGACAACAGCAACTACTGGGAAGAAAGCTGGATGTCCTGCAATCTGGATATGAGTCCCAATCCGATTCGAGGAAATTCATTCTGGCTGCTTTACGAATTTACAGAACCGCAAGCCATCAGCACTTCCAAAATTTGGAACGCCAACCGCATCGGAGAAAGTGGCATGGGAGCCAAACAAGTCTATATAGATGTTTCTCTCGATGGTCATTCCTGGACACCCCTTCGGACAGAAGCTTTTAGTTGGCCAAGGGGAACAGAAGCCCAAGATTACGAAGGCTTCAACGGACCGAATTTTGAAGCTTATGGTTTTATTCATAAAGTCCTATTTACTGTCGTTAGCAATTATGATAATTCCAATTGTGTTTCCATTGCCGAAGTCAAGTTTAATATAAATCCACTTGCCTGCTATGGCGAAGAAGATGCCTGCGGTATTTGCGACGGACCGGGATTGTTGACTTGGTATGAGGATGCAGACGGAGACGGATTGGGGAATCCGAGCATTTCCACACGAGCATGTGTGCCTCCTGTTGGATATGTTGACAATGACCACGATCCTTGTGACACTGGCCTTTACGGATGGGCAGATATGGCCGCACTCTTTGACGAAAATGGATGCACCGGATGTCATGGAAGTCCAGGCGCAAGTGGATTGGATCTAACTTCTTACGAAGCCTTTTCTGAAGGAGGAAATATTTGCGGAAGCAATATCCTCGCCGGCAACAATTTGGTCAATATTATCAACATCAACAATTACGATGGTTGTTCCAGACCCGTTTCTTTTCCCAGCATGAACCAGCGAGTCGGTGGTGCCATTAGCGCCGAAGAATCTGCCATGATTCAAGCATGGATTGATGCAGGTGCCCCCTATGATTGTAACTGTCCGGAAGGTGCTCCGGATACAGACAACGATGGCATTTGTGACGCTTCGGATCAATGCCCCGACTTTGATAATACGCTCATCGGAACGCCTTGTGATGATGGCATTGCTTGTACCGTTAACGACAAGTATGTTTCTTCTTGTAATTGTGAAGGACAACTCATTCCTGATTCTGATTTCGATGGGGTTTGCGACGAACTTGATCTGGCGCCAAACAATCCGTGCACAGCTGACGGCATCATTGGCTTACCGGAACCAACTGATTGGATAGCCAACCTTTCCAATGATTGCGATCAGGATGGCATACCCGTCGAAGATCATGACCAGAATGATTTTGATGCCTGTATAGATGATGAGGGTATCAGTATGAATCCGGAATGTCGTTGCCAAACTGAGGCTGTCCAAGCCGGCGGGAAACTTGTTGCATCCGATGGTATTTGGGGAACATCCGCCTTTTATGCACAAGGACTTCCTGACGGAAATCTTACCGGAGGAATCTGGTGGCGCGATTACCTCGAGCTGTCTTTTCCTTACATGGAGATCGGCCAAGAGATTTGTGTTGATCTCGGATTCGATAGCCCAGATGGAGGCGTTCAATTTGAGATTAACGAATTGGGAACTTATAAATTTTACAACTCAGATACGACCCTTACCAACTATGAAATACAACAATATTGTTTCCCTGTTTTTGTTCCCGGGGAACAGTTGATCCGCGTTACCCGTCTGGTAACGGGTAGCATTAAAGTGGATGGAGCTAGCTTCAGTTACTGCCCATGTGACATTGGTGATCCGCAATATAATTTCACCTCCTGTCAGTGTCCTGATGATTCTTCTTCCGAGATGGGAAGTCTCGTACAAAGTGCAGGATTTAATGATGCCCAAAATGCGGATGGTTTACCAGATGGTAATTTTACCAGCTGGATAAATGGCGCTACAGATTCCTTGACCTTGGCTTTTCCCGAAATGGAAGTTGGCGCAGAAATTTGTGTTGTCCTTTCTTTTGAAAATACGGCCGGTAAAGTAGGTTTCGATCTCAACGGGGAATATTTCGAAGTGGTGAATCCATCTGGTTCTACAGATCGAAATGATGGACAGGAGATTTGTTTTAAAACAACAACATCTGGCTCTCAGTTGCTAAAAATTAAGGAGGAAGGTTCTGGCAGCATTTGGGTGGATGGTTCCGCTTATAAATTTTGCAATAACAATAATTGCCCAGATGCAGATAATGACGGAATTTGCGATGAAGAGGATATTTGTGCCAATGGGGATGACCATATAGATACCGATGGAGATGGCACTCCGGATGCTTGCGACAATTGCAACAATAACCTTACAAATACAGCTTGCGACGATGGTGATGCTTGTACCACCAATGATGTATACGATGCCAACTGTAACTGCACCGGAATTTTTGCCGATGCGGATAATGATGGCGTTTGTGATGTCGACGATATTTGCCCCAATGGCAATGATGCTTTGGATGCTGATGGAGATGGCATCCCTGACGCGTGCGATGATTGTGATAACAACATGATCGACACGACTTGCGATGACGGGAATACCTGTACCATTGATGATCGTTATGATGATAATTGTAATTGTATTGGAACTTTGGTTGATACCGATGGAGATGGTGTTTGCGATGCCGATGACATTTGTGCCAATGGGGATGACAATCTTGATACCGATGGAGATGGCACTCCGGATGCTTGCGACAATTGCAACAATAACCTTACAAATACAGCTTGCGACGATGGTGATGCTTGTACCACCAATGATGTATACGATGCCAACTGTAACTGCACCGGAATTTTTGCCGATGCGGATAATGATGGCGTTTGTGATGTCGACGATATTTGCCCCAATGGCAATGATGCTTTGGATGCTGATGGAGATGGCATCCCTGACGCGTGCGATGATTGTGATAACAACATGATCGACACAGCTTGCGATGACGGGGATGCTTGTACTATTGATGATCGTTATGATGATAATTGCAATTGTATTGGAATTTTGGCTGATGCCGACGGAGATGGTGTTTGCGATGTCGATGACCTTTGTCCCAATGGCGACGACAACATTGATATTGACAACGATGGCATTCCCGATGCTTGCGATGATGAATACGGAAGTTGTACAAGGGTTCTCACTGCTTTTGATGATAATCCTTTAACGCATAGCGGCACGGGTGAACAAAGCACAACCTTGAATTTATCAGGCGTGCATCAAGATATTACTTTCCAAATTTCTGATATTAGTAGTAAATCAAATGGCCCTACTGCCAGACACTATGCAGAACTCGTTACCGTTAACTATATTGACGGCGGTGATAATTTGCAAACATACGGCACCTTTAGCGCCACCGAAGTCAGTACGATTAATGTGACTATAGAAGGTATCGTCAAATCCATAACAATAAGTCTACAAGACGGTATAGATGGAGATTCCGGCAGCTCGCAAATGAGTGTTAGCCTTGGAGAAGTAAGCTCCTGTGAATCTGGCCAAGATTGCAGCGATGCAGATGGAGATGGTGTTTGTGATGCTAACGATGCTTGCCCCGGCGGAGATGATACCGTAGACGTGGATGCAGATGGCGTTCCAGACGCTTGTGATTATTGTATCCATGTTTCCAATGGATTTGCATTTAATACCGCAACCTTATCCCATGCCGGAGTCGGTAGCAATTCTGCCACATTGGACTTTGTTAACCATAGCGATGTCACCTTTACCATAAGTGATCTGGATGCTCGCGTTAAAGGCAATCCCGATAACCGATACATTGATTGGGTAGAAGTCAGTTACATTGATGAAAATGGTGTCACCCAATTATACGGCCATTACAGTGGCGAAAACCATAGCAGCGTCGAGGTCTTCATCAGTGGTATTGTAAGGCGGGTAATTGTAAACTTACGTGATAACTACAGTGACACTTCGCCCGGTGTTGCGGTAAATTTATCGGAAGTCGAGGCTTGCAAAATGACCGATCCTACCCCATCGATTCGAGGCAATATAGCCGAAGAAAAGTTTGACCAATCGACAACGGTCAGTGTGTTCCCCAACCCTTCCCATGACAAATTCTTCATGGATATTGTTTCTGACAAAACCCAAGATTTCCAATTTATTATAACGGATGTATTGGGGAGTGAAATCCACCGGCAAACCATACAAATTAGTGTTGGCCATAATCAGATTCGGATTGATGCGCAAGACTGGATTCCGGGGATGTATTACGTGGTACTACGCAGCAACACCACAAGGAAGATTCATCCGATTGTGAAGGTGGAGCCATAAAATGTTCAACTCAAGATCGATTTGATAAAACCTTGCAAAAAGGAAGGGCAGGTGCACGAGTGATTGTGTGCCTGTTTTTTTGTGCAAATAGAATGTCAAAAAAATCTTTGGTGGAACATCGTCATATTTTTAGTGTAGAAAATCAAAACAAAATAGGATGCATATCCCCAATCCCGATAAAGCCCGACCAGAAAAACGGGTGCGCTTTCGTCCGCTGAATCTTTTTGATGAGTTATTTTATTCCTTATTCAATTTATAATTCCCCAGGTGTGTCACGCAATTTATTAACATGGCCATAGGCTATTCCTGTTCATAACCTATGGCCACACGTGTAGTCTATACTTGAATTTCCACTACCATATTTTCCTAATAAGTATCTATCAACGCAATTTTCCTAGTAATCCTTTTACGACTCCCAGACTGAACCGTTAGCAGATACATCCCATTCCGGAATGTTGATATATCCAACCGCAACAAATCGTTCTCCGTTCGGCTCCTGACTTGTTGCATAATTACCTTACCCGTCATTTCTGACAACACAATATTTACATCACCTTCTGGAACCAATCTGCTGATGTCAAGGAAAAGTGCTCCTGTCGTTGGATTGGGATAAACCTTGATATTGTTGGCATTTTTTTGTGCTTCCAAGATTTGCGCCAAGTTGTTGATATTTCTCAGGCCATCCTCAACCGTTATGGAGATAGCCGTTTCAATACTATTCCCTTGGTTATCGGTTGCGACTGCCCTCAAGGTGTAAGTCCCCGGAGCGAGATTCTGCAATCCAGCATCCGTTTGATTGGAGTTGCTGGCACCCCACTCATAAGGGGCACCGTTCTCCTGCCGAATAAAATTATTCTCCAAGAACAAGCGAATATTACGGATCGAACCATTCGAATCGGAAGCATTGACGACCACGCCGACCGGTTCATTTTCTGCAAAAGTCTGGTTATCAGCAGGTGCTTGAAAAGAGACCGTCATCCCAAAGCCAGTGCTTGACGGATTGCCGCCACCTCCTCCTGAACGGAGCAGCACAATCTGCTGAGAAGAATAATCAGAAACGTAAATGTTTCCCGTATTGGGATCTTCGACCAAATCGAGTGGATCACCAAAACCCGTAAACCCCGGAATGCCAATCTTGCTGGTACCAATATCACCATTGGGACCATCTGGCACCAAAGCAATCAAATCACTTCCACCGCTATATCTGCAAACGATTAATGCACCTTGCAGTGCCCCGGGCGATTGGTATTCTATCACACCATTAGGCGATTTATTAAATTCAAAATCAAAAGCAAAACCGCGATAATTAGTATCCGGTTGAATATTCGCTGGATAGTTCCCCTCATCAATGCTTCCTCGGTTCAAAACATATTCCCCTCGCTTTGGATTCGGATGCCCGTAATAGCCCACCGAGCTATTGGGGTTTACCCGATAAAGAAAATCCCTTTGCGTAGCATTATTGTTAATAGCTGGGATGGTTGGTCCATTATAAAAGGTTCCGTTAGGTCTTCTAGTTCCATTAACAGACGCTGGGCTATTGCTGCCTCCTCCTGTACCGTTTGTAGGAATATACAATTGCCCATTACTGTGCCAAACGAGATCGTA
>JAHDGC010000138.1:10772-11893 GCA_020627865.1 Saprospiraceae bacterium
CCTGATGCATAAATAGTCAAGGGGGCGTTCGTAAAGTATGGATTATACGTACCATCGCTCAATCTTGGCAACCCCGTATTAGCATTGTTGATAACAGCCTGATTTTCTGAAGTACGAACGTCTAATGGCAGGTTGTTTGGCAACAAGGATAAATTTAGTCGCAGTGTTGCGGCAGAGAGCAACCTTTCCTCCCTGAACCCCCAGGCACCATCGGGCGCACCTCCAGCATTATTTGCCCCTTGGTTAAAATAAAGCACATTATTATTGTTAGGGTCAAAGACAATACTGTTCGCTAAATGATCCCTAATGGATCGGGGGAGATTTGTTAGAATCAGTTGCTCATTTTGCAAGTTAGCTCCTGTCAATCGGGATAACTTACCATCCCATTCTGGGGCACCATTGAAAACAAAAGTCTGATGAGTCACATAAGCAATCAAATTGTTAGCAGTAGCATTAGGAGCAAATGTCAACCCTATAGCAAGGCGATTTCCATCATAGGCATTCGTCAGCCCTGTTAGGGTTTGGATACTGCTCAAGGTACCATCTCCGTTAATTGTCCACCGGTCTATCTGTCCACTTATCCGCAAGCCGTATAATTTGCCATCAGGGCCAATGGTCAAGGAAGAATAGGAACCCGCCGCCACATTACCTCCCCGAGTAAAACTTATGTTATCCAATCCTCCTCCTGGTGGCGTGGTAGAAGTACCTGTAATAAATTCTGCCGTATAGGGAAAAATAGTTGCCCCCGCCAAATCTTGAACGCCATTAATCGTATACCGGTAGCGCGTATTGGTGGCCAAGCTGGAACTCGGCACAGAAATATTTATTGCATCACCCCCGCCAGTTCCATTTACTGTAATGTTCAATTCGGTAGCATTCGCGCCATCAAGTCTATACAGTTTAACGGTATTGGTATTGATGGTATTATTATTTAAACTGGTTGCCCCACCCGCACTTACGTTCGGTAAAAACAAGAAGTTTGCAGAAATGCTTGTAGTCAAACTGACATCCGTTGCACCATCTAAAGGGATCGCCCCAACGATCGCCGGGAACCGTAATCCATCTGTAGATTGAATCGCTACGGCACAAATTTTTGTATTCACACCATTCAAAGCATCTAG
>JAHDGC010000139.1 GCA_020627865.1 Saprospiraceae bacterium
ATAAACTGTATCATTGCCACAATCATCAGTAACATACCATGCACGAAAAATAGTAGCTGAACCTTGACAATTGACGACTAAGGAATCGGAATAAATGGGTAGACTGACATCTACATCACAGGCATCACTCACTTCGGTAAGTTCTCCGGTAAGACTCAAGTCATTCGGATCAGCATCACAAGCAAGGGTAACATCTGCTGGCGGATTGAATGTAGGTGGGGTGATGTCTTCCAAGGTAATTAACTGCGAGCCGTTGAAAACATTTCCACATTCATCAACAAGCGTCCAATTCCGTCGAATTAACGCAGAACCATCGCAAGGGTAATCTTCCACTACCCGATCCTGATACTGCGGTGTTGCTAATGTTGTATCACAATTATCCGAGATATTTGTAATTCCTCCCGTAAGATCAAGATCTGTAATATCTGTATCGCAGGATACGGTGATGTCAGCAGGTGGATCAAAATATGGGTCTTCCTGATCCAAGACTTCGATTTCCTGAATATACGTGCGCACATTACCACAATCATCAACCCATTCCCAGTTTCTTTCTATGACATAGTTGTAATCACATCCCCCTGGTTGAACGATGAGGGTATCCACATAAGCAATGTCAACCATTGGGTCACAATTATCCGCAATGGAAACTTCCGAGTCTGGGATCGTATCCGTACAAGAAATCGTAATGTCTCCAGGGAATTGAATGGCTATCGGCGCTCCTGTGTCTTCTACATATACTTCATTGGTAAAAGCTGTTTGATTGCCACAATCATCTGTTGCAGTCCAGACCCTTTCTAGGATGTATGTATCTGGGCATAATGTCTCAATGATTTCTTCATTATAGGTTATTGTAAGCGCCGTATCACAATTATCGGTAACGAAAAAATCGACACCCAGCAGTGGCATAAAAATACTATCGCATTCTATACTTGGCGATTCTGGCATACCGTGAAATTCCGGCCAGTAGGTATCTTCTATGGTAATGATTTGATCGGCCGTAGTGACATTGCCGCAATCATCCGTTACAGATACGGGTAATGAATAATCCATTGCAAGGCGTTCCACCTGAGACGACATCGGCGTAAGTAATATCCAACAAACCAATATCACAAGCGTCATCCGCATCATAAACGTCTCCCGTGATATTCAAATCATCAAAATCAAGGTGACAGTTTAAAGTTACATCAAAAGGTACGGTAAAAGTTGGCGCACCGTTATCTTCTATGGTAATTGTTTGTAATTCTGTTGTTGTGTTCCCACAAGCATCCGAAAGGCTCCATGTCCGGGTGATGGTTCCAGCCCCGCTACAAGTAGGCACAAAAACATCGGTATAAGTAGGAATTGCTAGGCCTGCATCGCAGCCATCACCAGCATTCGTAATAATTCCAGTAATGAAAAGATCATCCGGATTCTGCTCACAGCTGATGGTCACGGCTGCCGGCGGCGTAAATGCGGGTGGGTCGTTATCTTCAATATAAATATTCTGTATTCTTGTTGTTGTATTTCCGCAAGCATCTGCTAAAGTCCACTCTCTGATAATCATACCAGCACCTCCACAAGAGGTATCCATAATGTCATTATACGTTGCGTCTCCAAGATTGGTATCGCAATTATCTGAACCTCCAGAAATTTCTCCGGTGAAGGTTAAATCAGAAAGATCGGTTTCACAAGATAGTGTAATATCGGCAGGTGCTGTAAAATCCGGCGGTGTAGTATCTTCCAAAGTAATAAACTGAATCCCTGCATTGATATTTCCGCAACCATCTTCGACTCCCCAAGTACGATAAACGACAGTTGTTCCATCACAAAAACTTCCTTCAACAAGATTGTCTACATACAACACTTCATTTATGGAAAAATCACAATTATCATAACCATCATTGACAGACCCCGTAAGGCTGAGATCCGTAAGGTCTGCATCACATTCCAAGGTAACATCATCAGGAATGGTAAAAACGGGCGGATCAACATCCTGTAATGTAATAAGCTGTGTATCCCTGACGGTATTGCCACAGTCATCAGCAAGCAGCCAGACTCTAGTAATGATCTCTGACCCCATACAAGGAATAGCCACTTCATCCGTATAGACTGCCTCCGAAAGCATGTTATCACAATTATCACTCTCATCCGTAACATCGCCCACAAGGATAAGGTCTGATGGATTATCATTACAGTCTATGGTAATATCTGCTGGAACGGTGAAGGTTGGTGGTGTGGTATCGCTGAGGGTAATGGTTTGCACCATTGTTGTTTCATTGGCACAGTCATCCATCAAGTACCAAGTTCTTTCAATGACCAGTTGGCCATCACAAACGATGATTTCGCTATCGGTATAATTTGCCTCTCCTGTCGGGTTAGCACAGTTGTCACTTTCATCAAGGACATCACCGGTAATACTGATATCAGGAGTTTGGTCGCAATTAATGGTAATATCTGCCGGCACGGTAAAATCGGGCGGAATGGTATCAATAAGAATGGCGAGGTTTCCGCTATCTGGGAGATCGGCAGGATCAATATCTTCACAAGCCGTTCTTGACACCAAGATGGTATCATAGGCCGTACAGCCGGAGTTCCCATCAAAAACTTCGAGGTAATATGTTCCCGGATCAAGAACAGAAATATTTTGCATGGACGAAGTGTAGCCATTAGGCCCAGTCCAAGAGAATTGATTATCTACACCAGAGCCATGTCCTTCCAATAAAGTAGATACAGTACAATCATAAACGGTATCGGCAGTAATCCAAGCACTCAGATTCATGATTTCAGAATAGACATAGGTGGTATCCATTCCTTCTTGACAGCCACTCATCGCGGCAGCATGGAGGATATACATCCCCGGCATATCTACAAAAATATGAGAAGAGTCGATCTGTGAAACGATATTTCCATCCGGTGTTTCCCACCAGTAAAATGCACCCGTAACGAGTTGTTCGGCATATACTTCTGCAAGAGGTTCAAAACAAGTGATGGTATCCCCGACAACATCAGGCGGCACAGTCGGAATATCACCAAAAGGAAAAGGCCCGCTAAAATCTTTCAGCTGGGCAGTAAAGGAGTTAGAAGCTCTTGACTTAAACAGGATATTTGCAAAAGGGTTCCAACAAGGATCTATGCCGTTTTCTACAGCAAGCGCAGGATCAACACCAAAAACAGTAAGATCAACTCCAATCTCGACGAATTGAAATTGTTCGTACATATCCGAATATTCTCCGCTAGAATTAAGTGTTCCCCACGGAGGCCCATTCGTACTGGCCGTATTACTCAATCCACAACCAATATTCGCCCCAGGAGGTGCTTCTACTTTTGCGTACCCATATTGGGAGCCATTGTAACCACCATTAAAATCATTACCATAAATGAAGGTCGCTGGTGTTGTATTAATATAATCAAAACGGCTGACCCAAATCCGGAGTTCTAATTCTGGAGGGGAGTTGGTAGAAAACTTACAGGAAAGGACTAAATCTCCATGCTTGACAATGTTGCCTTGTGCATCAAATTCCCAAGCGACGTGTCCCTCATCAGGGCCAGCAGAATTAAAAGTCTCAGCATCTCTATCATAATCAAGATAGTGCGCATAAAGCTCTGCGTCGAAGTAACTATCTCCGGAATTAGATATTCTGGAAAAACCAACATTCAACCAGAGATTGTCAGCTGCCGTGATCCCATCTCTGCGTAAATGCCCGTAGCAATCAATCAAATCGTTCTTTGGGGTAACATTAGATGGACCAGTATCCCATACTGCTGGATCCTCTCCATTTTTGCTAGCTTGCACATAACTGGTTGTATCTGTCGCCCCAGGGCCTCCATAATAGTCTCTGGCATAAACCGCATCTTGCCAGCGGATATTTCCTACGATAGAGTTTGGAGGCAAACTCATCCCTCCGGTGGAGCCGTAATTAACACCACCTTGGAGATACATCTCCCACATTCCAGATCCACTCACATCTATTACCCCCAGGCCATTCCCAGAATATATTCCACTCCCTACGAACCAGTCATCGGTATTATTGGAGTTCCCCGTAATATTACCAAACTGCGAGCCTCCGGAATAAATGTCACCATCAATTCCAAATTCTGCGGCTTCACAACCATTGATAATAGTTTGGGCACGCAAATCTCTTGCCTGCATAATGAATAGCAGGAATATCAGATATTTTAGGCGCATGGCAAATCGGTATAAGTTCAATGTAAAAATTATATTTATATGTGTAATTTTTAAATGTAAAGTTTCAATAACTATACCAATTGCGCAGTCTGCATATAGATAGTTATTGCATATATAATGCTTGAGCCTTGTTCAGAAAACATGTAGGGGAGCAAAAAAGAGTATATGATTAGGATGATGTATTCTTCCGGGGAGGAAGCTTCGTTTTGTAAACAAAGAAATACTATGCAAAAAAACAGCCAAATCTTAACAAAAAAAAAGCTCACACCGTTAAGTGCAAGCTTTGCTATATTTTTTCAGGGAAAAACCTTTATTTTTTTCAATTTTTACTATTCAGGTAGAGTCTTTCTGTAAACGTTTTATTTCTTTGGAAAATATTGATCAGGTAAATTCCTTGGGGTGCATCTGATAAATCAAAGGTTTTGGAAAAGGAACCATTAAAGTTATCAATGTTCTCGGAAATCAGAACTGTACCATTCATGTCAGAGATGTTTACTTTCACAGGACTCTGTTCTGCAATAGAAAAGTTAAGGGTAAATTTAGCATCTGTAGGGTTTGGGAATAGTTCAAGATTATCAAATTCCAGTGTATTATTTTCCACTATAGCCTTTTCTTTGTTCTCTTCAGTTTTTTTGCGAACGGTAATTTGTTTCTTTATACGTTTCATATCCACCGAAGGATCGGGCGTTCCACAGCGCCATTTCGGGGCGGGATTTTCCGCAAGTTGCACCTCAACCTTTTGCTTTTCACTTTCTCTAATGAATTTTACTTGAATTTTATCTCCCGGTTGATATTTGGCAATCTCTGCAATAAGATCATCAACATTATCAATGTTAGCCTTGTCTATTTTTACAATAATATCATTGGGAAGGAATCCGGCTTTTTGTGCAGGAGAGTTTTCCATAATTTCACCAATGATCGCCCCCTTCACTGTGGATTTCTTGAGATATACCCCTAAATGTGCCTTAGGGCTTCTTTTTTGGGGAGCAGCGCAACATCCTGATTTTTGTGTCGCATTATGAAAACGCCTTCCTTGTAAGGTCGCCGTTGTTGTTTCAATGCTATTTTTACGCAAGTATTCAATTTCAACTTCATCTCCAGCAATAAAATTCGCCAATACTGCAACCAGTTCATCATAATTCCCAACTTTCTTATCGTCAACGGTTTTGAGCACATCACCTTCCTGTAAGCCCGCCTTTTCGGCAGCACTACTGGATTTCACTTGCTGTATGCTGACCACATTTTCCTTGGTATCGTCAATGAGCACACCAAGCACCCCTTTTTTAGCCATTCTCGCCTTTTCTGGGCAGCATCTAGCCATTTCCTCGGGAGAACAGCAGGCAGATTTGGATGAAATAGCACTTTCTTCAACCTCCACATCTATTTCATAATCATCATCTCCTATTTCTCGTTTGATAATTTCGTCTATATCAACATTTTTGGCATCATCGCCTTCCAGAATGATTGTTTCTTCAAATTCTTGACCGGAGTCATCAACTTTTTTAATGGTAATTTCGATTTTCTTGTCTGTGCTTTGAGCCAGTGCAGATAGTGGAAGCAAGCCAAGAACAAAAAAGAAAAGAAAAGAAAAAAGGATAGGTTGTTTTATTGCTTTCATAAAAAAAATTAATAGTTAACAAATCTGTGGTGCTGTTTAGTTCCCAATATACAACTTATATTACTATAAAAATATTATGCCATTCTACAAAAAGTTAAATGTCTGTTAAATAGGGGTTTTACGTCTCTGTAATACCTAATTTTACAAATCTAAAAGATGAAAACTACGTTTAAATATTAGCCATTTAAGATAAAATATACAAAAAGAGCACCATATGCTCGAATAACTTTGTATATTTCCAAAAGTCTAGGAGCAGTTTAGAGTTTAACAATTATACAAAAATAAATGAATAGAAGCGCTATATGGATAATTATCGGTCTAATGACCGCTGCCCTGATCGGTATTGTTGGGATTCAGATGTATTGGATCAAAGAATCTATCCAACAAAATGAGGAGACATTTGACAAAAGTGTTTACGATGCCCTGAACAAGGTTGCGCACAAGGTCGTTATTGATGAACCCAATGTCCTGTTTTCTGATATCGGAGACCACAATCCAGTCCACGCCGATCAAGCGATACAAACAGGCGTCACTATAGAAACGGCGATCGAAGCATGGGTTGGAGAAACCGTAAATCAAATCAGGATTGACCAAAGATTTGATCATTTCAGTGATACCGACTGCAACTGTGAGGAATGTCGCTTCAAGCGGAAAAAAAATCTGGTCGATTATATTATGGTAAAGCAGTTACTCAAGCCGAAACCTGTTGAAGAAAGAATCCATAATAAGCGACTTGCCTCCTTCATTAAAGATGAATTAACCAATCATGGGATAAACATTCCATATGAATTTGGTGTTTATTCAATGAAAAGTCAAAGTTTCGTTATTTTAAATAGCAATTATCAGGTTCCTGATTTTAATGACAATGATCAGAAATCGAATGTTTACCACAAAAGGGAAAATTTTAATCTGGAGAACTCCAAGTATCAAGTCCAACTATTTTCAGAAGAAATAAACCCTCCTGGGTTATTGATGGTACATTTTCCTTCAAAGGCCAGTATTGTTTGGGGTTCTGTATGGAAGGTATTATTAGCATCAATTTTATTTACAGGAATCATTTTATTCTGCTTTGCGTATACCATACAAGTGATTTTCACCCAGAAGAAGGTTTCTGAGATGAAAACGGATTTCATCAATAATATGACCCACGAGTTCAAGACCCCTATTGCGACAATTTCTCTGGCTGCCGATAGTATAGTCAGCCCGATGATTGTAGAAAATTCGAGTAAGGTGATGCGTTTTGCGGATATTATCAAGCAGGAAAACAAGCGGATGCTCAATCAGGTGGAGAAGGTTTTGCAAATGGCACAGATTGATAAAAAAGAGTTTAAACTCAATATCACCAGTGTAAATTTACATGAAGTTATCGGGCATGCCGTTACCAATATCAATCTTCAGGTTGAAAAAAAATCTGGAACAGTATCTACCAGTTTAGAAGCTACTGAACCGGTAATTCAAGCAGACATGACGCATGTTTCCAATATTATTAATAATTTGCTGGATAATGCCAATAAATATTCACCTCAAAACCCAGAAATATCGCTACACACACGCAATGTAAGTAACGGAGTAGAAGTTATAATAAAGGATCGTGGTATCGGGATGTCAAAAGAGGCAAAAAAACACATATTTGACAAGTTTTATCGGGTTCATACGGGAAATTTACACGATGTAAAGGGTTTCGGACTCGGTTTAAGCTATGTAAAGGCCTTGATCACGGCACATAATGGCGAAATTAATGTAAAATCAGAACTGGGTAAAGGGAGTAGCTTTATATTATACTTCCCTTCTCTCCATGCTATTGATTAGTTTTTTTTTATATAAATGCGTAAATATTCATTTAGTTTGTTAATTTTATTACAAGCCCAATTTTCAGATTGAAAAAACATGACGATGACAGCATTAAACAACAGAATTTTATTAGTAGAGGATGACCAAAATTTTGGTGATGTATTGCGTTCTTACTTGGAGATGCATGATTATAACGTGACCCTAGCAACAGATGGCGTTGCAGGGCTAGAACGCTATCAAGCAGGTGAATTTGACTTGTGTATTTTTGATGTCATGATGCCTAAAAAAGATGGCTTCACACTGGCAAAAGAAATCCGAGAGCAGGATAAGCTTGTCCCCATCATTTTCCTTACGGCAAAAACCATGAAGGAGGATGTTCTGGAAGGGTTCAAAATCGGTGCGGATGATTATATTTCCAAACCATTTAACTCTGAAGAACTGCTATATCGTATTCAGGCTATTTTAAAACGAAGCAGTACCAAAGACCAAGACTCGAAGGAAGATCTTAAAGAGTTTGAAATTGGGAAATATCATTTCAACTTTCCACTCCGTATCCTCAGTTACCTAGGAGAAGATGATCCCGGGAAAGATAAGCTTTCCCCCAAGGAGGCACAATTACTCCGCATGTTCTGCCTTTATATGAATGATATTTTACCCCGTTCAGAAGCATTGACCAAAATCTGGGGGGAAGACAATTATTTTACGGCCAGAAGTATGGATGTTTTCGTAACTAAACTAAGGAAGTACCTTAAAAAAGATTCGAATATAGAAATTGTCAATATCCATGGAAATGGTTTTCAATTGTTGGTGAAAACGGGTGAGGAAGTATAGGTCACGCTGCCCCCAAAGGGACAACCCTCACGCAATTTTCCTTTTTAATACAATATCAATTTTGTACAAAACCGTAGAGACGCGATGCATCGCGTTTCTACGGTTTTGTATTCAGGCAGTTTCTATTATAAAGCTAACTTCATTTCGTATTGATTGATATGATTTTTCATGCCAATGGTTTCCAGAAAGGCTATGGTACCTGCCGCATCTGAATCAATATTATTAATAGTTAGTCTAGGGCAAACTTCGGCCACCTGGCTAAACAACAATCGGCCATATCCCTTGCGTCGATTTTCTTTCCTAACTGCAAATTGCCGCACTTTTCCACTTTCCGGATTGAAGGCGGTATAGCCACATAGCACTCCTTTATCATACAAGCCCATAGTCATCAACCGATCTCCAGTTTGCCGGATCGAACTGGGTTCTCCTTCCCAATCGGGTTTAAAATCCCAAAAAGTACGCAGTTTATTCCAATCTGCATCTAAGCTTCTGAACTCCAAATCAGATGACCACTCCACGTGTTTATGATCCGTGAAATTCCCAGAGAAACAGGAGACCTCCCTTGTAATCTCAAATCCCATGGATTCATAAATATGGAGCGCAGGTTCATTTTCCTGAATGACCTCAAGGATGCTTTGTTTAACCCCCTTCGCCCTTAGCAACGGCAAAGCATATTTATATATATTTCTAGTAATTTTGAATCCTCGATATGTAGGAATAACACCGGTTCCGGCATTATATGCCATAAGGGCACCATCCTTTTCATTGATGCCATGTACGATAAATCCGACTAATTCTCCTGCAATCATAGCCCCAAAGGAAAGACTATAATCTGCTCCAGTATTTTCCCAACGTTCCCGGAGGGCATCTTCTGTAATGGTAAACTTCACAACATAATCGCTAAATGCAGCATTAAAACAAAGGACAAGTTTTCGGAATGGAATCTTGTCCAAGGATATGATTTCGATTTCCATTGTTGTTGATTTGGGGATTTAAACAAGTTTGATCTGTGATATTTTGGTTACTAAGATAATCAACAGTATTAAGCAGTTTTAAATTCCTTTTTTGAAAATAGAAGTTGAATTATCTTACCCTTCGATTCTTCCATTCATATTGATGTACCAGATTTCCTAGTGTTCCGATGATAATGATATAAAAAATGTGTAAAAATTGAGCAGGAAAATAAATTTTCATTAAATCCATGCGCTGAAAATACAAGCAACTGTTTTTAAGGAAAAAATAATCGGCAACGGTTTTCACTAAAAATTGGAAAAGAAAAATGAAAAAGCCCCATGTTCCCAAAAAAAACATTGCAAAAAAACTGAGGAAAATATTACAGCAAAAAAAGAAAACAACGGATAAAATGAGCGTCACGGTAATTTGTTGATATGATCTGGATTTAGTCGCCCACCGCAAACGTTGGCTAAAGAAGGAAATCCAAGTTGGTTTTGCCATGGTAAAAACAGTAGCCTGCGGGTTTTTAAGAAATCCGATTTGGCCAGGATCATTCTTGGCCAGCTTTTGCATTAATAAAATATCGTCTCCTGACGCGATATGATCTATTCCTTCAAAGCCATTCAATTTTTCAAAAGTTTCTTTTTCGTAAGTCAGATTTGCCCCATTGCCCATGTGCATAAATTGTTTGTGAATGCCTGCTCCCGTAACACTCATCATGCCGAGAAAATCCAAAGACTGGAATCGTTCCAATAGATTTTTCTCCTGATGAAAAGCAACTGGTGCAGCAATCATCCTATACTGTTTTTGTTCATAAAAGGAGGCTAATAAACGTAGCCAATTTGGAGGACAAAGGCAATCTGCATCCGTTGTTACGATCAACTTTCCTGTAGCGATCTTGACCCCCTTGCTGATCGCAGCCTTTTTGCCCGTTCCTTCTTGCAATCGTAGTAAAGAGATTCGCTGATCGTTAAGACTACGCACTTCAGATGCCGTCTCGTCTGTTGAATGATCATCCACGACCAGAATTTCCAGCAGGTGTTCCGGATAATGTTGGCTACAAACAGATTGCAGACAAGGGATAATATTGCCTGATTCATTACGGGCAGCAATGATGACAGATATTACTGTATTGGGTGTATGGCCCAAGGGCAACTCCCAATCCGGTAGATCATTCCATCCGGAAATGTACCGCCAAATAATAAGCACATAACCAACAGCAAGGAGCACTGATATGAACAGATAAATGTTGATGATGAGCTATGTTTTCTCCGCTAATTTTAAAAATTGCATTTCGTATAATTCTCTGTAGTGCCCATGTTCACTCTCCAACAAATGATCATGGTTCCCCAACTCAACAATTTCCCCTTTATCCAACACTAGAATATTATCTGCATGTTGTATGGTGGATAAGCGATGTGCTATGATGATAGAAGTTCGTTTAGCAATAAGTTTTTCGATGGCATACTGGATGATGGATTCCGTCTCTGGATCAATGGAGGAAGTCGCTTCATCAAGGATGAGAATATCCGGATCAAAAACCAAAGCTCGGACGAAACTGATGAGCTGTCTTTGTCCCATAGAAAGGGTTGCTCCTCTTTCCATCACTTCGTAATCGTACCCCCCTGGCAATTTCTGGATAAATTCATGTGCTCCAATCATTTTGGCTGCTTCCACAACCTTTTCCCTGCTGATGGATTGATCCCTTAGTGTGATATTGTTTAAAACAGAACCGGAAAAAAGGAAGACATCTTGCAATACCATCGCAATCCTTTGGCGCAAAGCAAACAGATCGTATTCCAAAATATTTTTCCCATCAATCAAAATTTCTCCTTTCTGGATTTTGTAAAACCGGTTAAGGATATTAATAATAGATGTTTTTCCAGATCCCGTACTTCCCACAATAGCCAACGTCTCCCCTTCTTTAATTTTAAAGTTCAGGTTTTTCAGGACGTAGTTTCTGGCATTATATGCAAACCAAACCTCCTTGAAAACGATTTCTCCCCTGAAATGGTCTGGGTGAATTGTTCCTGTATTCTCCACCTGATTATCGTCATCCAATACATCAAACACCCTTTCCGCAGCTACTAAACCCATCTGGAGCGTATTAAATTTATCCGCCAGCATCCGTATTGGCCTGAAGAGCATCGACAAATAAATCGGGAAAACGACAAGGACTCCCAATGTTATATCCCCACCAATTACCCCCCTTGCCCCAAACCAGACCATAAGGCCAAGTGCCGCCGCCGAGATAATTTCTACCACCGGAAAGAAAACGGCGTAATATAAAATTGAATTCAAATTGGCCTGCGTATACTCCCGATTGATTTTTTTAAAATGTTCCATCTCATGTTCCTCTGCATTAAAAATCTGGACGATGCGCATTCCGGTAATTCTTTCCTGCAAAAAGGCATTCATTTTAGCAATTTGGTTTCGCACCACCTCATAAGCTGCTTTTACCTTTTCTTTAAAAATGTATGTTGCTAG